>NZ_JCAQOZ010000030.1:0-127033 GCF_059567945.1 Paraburkholderia sp. BGA-UO-ETr-F12
CACCGCCCGACGTGCTGCTGCCGCACCCGGCAGTGGCGTCGGCCGCGCAGTTGTCCGGGTCGTCCGGCATGCTGCCCTCGGGCGAAACCGGTTCGGTCGTGTCGGTGGCCGACGGACCGCTACAGTAGCTCGCGATCACCGACGGATCGCCACAGACGTAGCCGCCCATGCCGCCGAAGTCAGCGGCCGCGGCCTTGAGCGGGCACATCGGATCGGCAGGGTACGCGCCGGAAGCGGCGTAGCGGCTGGGGCACTCGACCGCCTGCGCGTGCGGCGTGACAAACCACGACAGCAGCACGAAGAAGAACAGCACGAACGGGCGCAGGAGGACCCGACGCGCCGTGAGGGCATCGATAGTGTGCATAAGGATCTGGGAGAGGCGGGGAAGGAACCCGAAGGAATCAGGCGCCGCGAACCTGACGCGCGCTGGTCTGAGTCGGGATTGGCGACAATGCCGGACTACCGGCCTCCGCAGCAGGCGGAGAACCCGTGCCGCTCACCGGCACCGCAGAAGCCACCCCACCCTGCCGCCGGATTGCCGTGATGTTGCCCGCAGCGTCGTAGTCGTAGTACGCGGTGGCGCCAGACACGGTGACCGACGTCAACCGGCCCAAGGCGTCGTAGCCGTAGGTGATGTCGTCGGCATGACAGAGAAAAGGCAGCAGCGCCGTGCCAGCAACCAGTGCCGTGGCAACCACGCCTCGGACGGTTGCCACGGACGTCTTGGGATGACACTCAATAGGAATACTCACCGCATCTCCTCGCGATCGTTACGTTCTGGAAACTGATCGCAAAACAGTACGGCACCGACCCCTATTAAAGAATCAGCCAGTTCAGTTTGATTTGTAGGAATACACCGCGCCTAATTCGGAGCGCCCACTCCTGCAATGAGCTAATAACGCAAAAGCCCTCAGCCCTTCACCACGCGCTTCAGAATCCGCGCGACACCGTCCACATAGGTTGCCGTCCCAAACCGGCTCAGCGCTGCCTGATACCCATTCCTGACCAGCTTCTCGCGCAGTTCGTCGTTCGAGCGCAACTCAGCCAACGTATCGGCGAGACCATGTGCATCGCCGGGCGTGCAGAGCACACCGTTCTCATAGTCATCGATGATCTCCAGCACGCCGCCCGCGCGTGCCGCCACCACCGGCCGCCGCGCCAGCATCCCCTCGACAATCACGCGGCCGAACGGCTCCGGCGTGATCGACGTGTGAACAACCGCATCGACCGCGCACATGCAAGCGGGGATATCGTGCTGGAAGCCGAGAAAATGCACCCGGTCGGCCAGATCATGCGCGGCGACAAACGCATGCAGTTCGATCTCGTACGCGTCCTCGCCGAACAGCGGTGCCCCCACCAGCACCGCATGCATCTGCGGATTGAGGACCATGGCTTCGAGCAGTACATGCTGCCCTTTCCAGCGCGCGAGGCGGCTGAACGAGCCGACCAGAAAGCCGTCCTGCGGCAAGCCCAGGCGTCTGCGCAGCGTCGCCTGCGGCACCGTGCTCAATGCGTCGAACGGCGCCGCGGAAATCCCGTTGAACACCACGTCGACCCGTTTTTTGTCGAAATGCGTGAGTTCCGTAAAGGCCCGAGCGGAGGCTGCCGAATTGGCGATCACGTGCGTGAGGCCAAACCGCGCGCACCACTTGATGATCGCCAGTTGCTTGCGGCCGAAGTGTTCCGGACTGACGATATCGCGCAGATGCCACACCACCGGCCGCCGTGCGAGCTTGCCAGCAAGCGCGCCGATCACCATCGCGCGCTGCGTATTGGCATAGATCACCTCGGCGTCGCGCGCGCGTTTCGCGGTGGCGCGCACGAGCGACATCAAACCCTTGAGCGCCTGCCCCTTCGGCAGCGATCCACCCTGCTTGCGAACGTGGCGCAGCGCACCCGCGTCCAGCACGTTGACGCTCGCGCCGGCCTTCGCGAGAGCCGTATGGAACGGGCCGTCGTCGAACAGTACGACTTCCATACGGCTACGCAATGCCTTGACTATCTCCAGCAAGGACAACTCGGCACCGCCGAGGACACCGCTCTGATCGACTGCCAGAATATGCGGCGCGCCGGCAGCGGCATCGGCTTTGTAGGGAACGTACGGCGGCAGCGTTGCCGAGCGCAGTGCGGGCACCGCATCCCGCACGTGGTTGAAGAAGCGTTCGCGGAAATGGGCGGCGGAGAACTGCTCCGCGTTCGCGCGGCAGTCCAGCGGCGAAAACCGCTTCACGTGGTCGTCAAAACGTGCGACCGCCGCAATGATCGAATCGACGCTCTGTTCATCGAAGAACATGCCCGTGGGCCGCGCTTCGGACAGATCGCGCACGGTTTCGAGCGCCCCGCCCTTGCCGTATGCAATCACCGGCGTACCGCAAGCCTGTGCCTCGACCACCGAGATGCCGAAGTCCTCTTCGGCTGCAAACACAAAGGCCTTGGCGCGGCTCATATGGTCCTTCAGCACCTTGAACGGCTGATAGCCCATGATCTCGACATTGGGACCCGCCTTCGCGCGGATCTTCTGCATGTCGGGGCCGTCGCCGATCACCACCAGCTTGCGCTCCGGCATCCGCGCGAATGCTTCGACAATCAGGTCGATCTTCTTGTACGGCACCATGCGCGAGGCCGTCAGATAGAAATCGTCCTTATCCGTGCACAGCGAAAAAGCCTCGACATCGACAGGCGGAAAGATCACCTTTGAATCGCGCTGATAGACCTTCCTGATACGACGCGCGATGAACTCCGAGTTCGCCACGAAGCCATCCACCGAATTCGACGTGCGGATATCCCAGTTACGGATGTAGTGCAGAATCAGGCGCGCGAGTGCCGACTTCGGTCCGCCGGTCAGCTTCGACTGCTGCAAATACTGGTGCTGCAAATCCCACGCATAGCGGATCGGCGAATGCACGTAGCTGATATGCACCTGGTCGGGACCGGTGAGAATCCCTTTCGCTACCGCGTGGCTGCTCGAGATCACCACGTCGTAAGCCGATACGTCGAGCTGCTCGATCGCAAGCGGCATCAGCGGCAGATAGGCGCGGTACTTGGTCCGCGCGCGCGGCAGTTTCTGGATGAACGAGGTCGTCACCGATTTGCCGCGCAGGAAGCTGCGATCGTCGAGAAAATCGACGAGGCTGAACAGGTCCGCATCCGGAAAGCACGCGACGATCTGCTCGAGCACCTTCTCCGCGCCCGCATAGGTAACGAGCCAGTCGTGCACGATCGCGACACGCACCGTCTTGTCGCTGCGTAACGCCGTGTGGCGCGGCGGCGTCTGAACGCCGGGAACGGTGGTGAGTTCGGCCAGTGCGCTGCGCGTCGTGGGTCGCAGCACGGCTTCTTCAAGGACTTCGTGGTTCATGCGCTTTTCCTCGGATTCAGTCGCAACAGCAGTGAACGCGCAAGATCGCGCAAAGCGGGTGTCATCGTGATGGACCAGGCGACGTTCGCGCCGACCATCAATACGCCGGCGACGATCGCCAAAGCGAGACTTGGCAGGAAGCTGGCAAGCCACAGGCTGGCCAGCAGAAAAGCGAGGTGGGCAAGCATGTCGAGCGCGATCTGGCGCGCGCGAATCGCCGACAGGCGCAGCAGCACGACGTAGTCGAACAGAGCGCGGCCAGCCACGGCCATCGCCGCGCCGGTCAAACCGAAGTGGGTGATGCCGAGCCATAAAGCCCCTGCAAACAAGGGCAATTCGAACAGGCCGACCCGCGCGGCGGTGGCCGGATTGACCTGCGACTGGATCAGAATCCGCGTTACGTTCGCCTGCCCGACGAGCCACACGGCGACGATCATGATGCGGCCCACCGGCGCGGCCACGGTGGCGATCTCATTGCCGACCCACAGATGCAGGAAAGGCTCGAGCACGAGCATCGCGACCAGCGCGACAGGCGTGAACACCCCATTGAGGAATTCGAGCGACTGCTGCGTGATGGTGTCGGCATCCGCTCGAGCCACGGCGGACAGGCGCGGAAACAAGGTGCGCACCAGTGCGGTCGGCACGATATTCAAACGCGTCACGAGGTTTTGCGGCACCGTGTAATACGTAACGAAGCGCGCGCCGAGACTCGTGCCGAGCATCACGCGGTCGAGCGATTCCGCGATCATGTTGGTGACGCTCGCAATCAGCATCCAGCCGCCGAAGTTGAAGAGCCCCTTGGCCACGCCGAGTTGCGGCGCCAGAATGCTGCGAATCTCCAGCACCTTCAGCGCGGAACGGCCCAGCAGAATCGCCGCGAGAATGCGCGCGAATACGGCGGCGGCGAGCACGTTCTGCAGCGTCGCGCCCAGCCACAGCGCGGCGCCGAGCGGCAGCAACTGGAACAGGAAAGTGCCGATGGTCTGATTGGTGTTGTAGACACCGAAGCGTTCCGCGCCGTTGATCGCACCGGCGAACACCCACGACACATTGGCAATCGGAATCGCCACCGCGAGCCACGGCAGCGCCATATAAACCTCGTGCTGCAATTCCGGCGACACCTTGGTGAAGTACGCGGTGTACAGAAACGCGCCGAAATAGATGATCAGACCGCCGATCACGCCGGTCGCGAGATTGAGCCACGTCGCGCTCCAGAACACGCGCGCGCTCTCGCCCTTGTCCCCCGAGGCACGCGCCTTCGAGATGTGATTCTGCGCGGCCATGCTCATGCCGAGATCGAGAATCCCGAAGTAGCCGATCAAGGTCCACACGAGACTGATCACGCCGTAGCGCTCGACGCCGAGCAGCTTGATATACGACGGCACGGTCACGAGCGAGACGAAAGTCGGCAGTACCAGACCGAAAAAATTGATCGCTACGTTCTTGAGAATGCCTTTGTCCATCGGATGCCTTGGGTTAATTCAGTTGCCTGATGATTGATTCGGAAGCCTTCGCGCCGCGAGCGGCGCGTGACTCGCAGCAGGTCACCTCGCTTCAAGGCTTCCAGCGATACATCATCACTTTCCCGCGTGCGTCTTCCTCGACGAACACGAGGTACTCACCGTTGCTGCGTTTCGCGGCGCTGATGCCGTTGGGCACGTCGACCCAGCCCGACGCGCTGCCGACTTCCGGGCCCGGACGGATGACACCGATTTCCTTGCCGCTGTCCTTGTCCCACACGTGCACCGCGCCGACCGGCTCGACGCCGAAGATGTATTGCCCCTCGACCGTGAGGCCGATGATCGTGGCGATGGGTTTGGTCTGCGTGGTCCAAGGCAGCGTGATCGAATAGCGCTGCACCGGATTGCCGCTCGACCATTTGTCGTAGCGCACCAGCACGCGCCCCACCTCTTTCCAGAAGCCGCGATCGAACGGCGTATCGGGCGTATAACCGCTCAGGTACATCGTGTCGGTGTCGGGGTCGTAAATCGCCCGATGCAGTTCGGTGAACGGCTGCGGCACCGGGTAATGCGTGAGATTCGAATACGAGTAAACAGGGTTGCCCTGCGCATCGAGGCCGCCGAAACGGAAGCGGTAAATACCCCGGTTATCGCGAGCGCGCCAGATATCCCCCGCGCTATCGACCCACCAGCCCCAGCCGCCCGCGAGCTTCGTGCCGCTCGTGTTGAGGGTGAATTCGTCGGTGTTGAACCTGCCGTCGCCGTTCACATCGCGCCAGATCCAGTCGCCGCCCGGCGGGGCATTCGGCACCTTGGCAACGGCTCGGTCACGCCCGGCAATGAAGCCCGAAGGAATCGCCACTTCGCCATCGCGCTGCGGATCGAAGCGATAGATTTTCAGGTGATCCGCGTACATGTCGGTCAGGTACAGAAACGTGTGACCCTTGAGCTTGCGGGCGATCGGCAGGCCGGGATACTGGTCGGTGTGAAAGACCGGGTCGTCGGGATACTTGAAGCGGTTCGACAGAAACCCCACGTATTTCCAGTCCTGACCGGCAGGCTTCGAGAGATCGAGTTCGAAGCGCTTGTTGCCGGTATAGACGCTATCCGGACGTGACGCATCGATCCATGCGCCGTCGACGAATAACAAGCCCTGCACCTGCCAGTTCTGCTTGCCGTCCGGCGCGTAGCTTTCGAGCGTGGCGCCGAGGCCCGCGCCGATCGGCGCGTAACGCGGACCGATGCCGTTGGTCGACACATAAACATTGCCGCGCGCATCCACGCCCACGCCCGTCAACCCGTTGAAGCGCTGCGGTCCTGGGCGGCCCGCTACACCGCTGAAAATGCCACCGCGCTCGCCCAGCGAACCCGACTCCGCGTAGCGGCCATTGCTCTTGCTGAAGAACAGCACCTGCTGACGCGGACCGTTGTCGGCAATGAGAATGCGGCCTTGCGCATCGACGGCGATATCGACCGCGACCGTATCGGCGGGCAACGTGAAGGTTTCGTCAAGGCGCTTGCCTGAGGCCATGTAATGCTCCACATGTGGCGCGCGGTCGTTGCGCGTGCCGCTCAACACCCACAGCGTGCCGTCGGGGGCAAGCGCCATGCGGCCCGGTTCGTGCACGCTCCAGTTTGCCTTCTGCTGCATCGATTCCGCGTCATACACCTCGATACGGTCGCGTGCGGTGTTCGCCGCGTACAGCGTGGTGTCGTTCGCTGCCAGACCGCCAATTTCCGCGCTCGTGCCCGTCGGCACTTCGTTCATCATCAAGAACCCGGCGGCCAGTTGCGCATGTGGGTCTGCGTTGTTCGCGGCCGGCTGGAACGGCGCGGCGCGCTTCGGATCGGCGATCTGCCGACGCGAAATGCCGAACCATTGCTTGCCCTTCTCCGGCCATACGCCTTGCTCGACCAGATGCCCCTTCTCATTGCCGACCGCGATGGCCACGAACGCGTACTTGCGATTCACCGCGATCGCGTTGCCGCCGCCATTGCCCCAACCGTGCGTGCCACCCGCAAAACCGAGCATCTTGCCGTTCTGATAGATGCTCGCTTCAGCGCCGCTTTCGTCCCATGGTGCGTTCGTATAGACCTTGCCGTCGGGGGTGACCGCAATCGCGGTGATGTTGATCTGGGTCCACGTGCCGTCGCCAAAACCGAAGGTGTTGCCGATCCAGGAATTTTTCGCGTTCAACACGGTTTCAGCGGATGCCGTGAAGCTGACCGACGCGGCCGTCATGCCGGCCGCATAGGCCAATACAGCAATCCAGGTTTTGAACGTGAAACGGGCCAAAAGTAATTCCTCCAATCCGGGCCGTGCCGCGATCGGGCACCGAGCCCGCGCAGATGCGAAATGCCAAGAAGTGACAGCAGAGACCGCTAGAAGCGACGTACGAGCGACGTGAGAACGTGAGACGGATCACACGGCTCACATTACGCGGAAAAAACGCCGCAACGAAAATCGAAAATAATTCAAAAATATTCGCCGCTTTAAGCGTCGCGAAAGAAAATTATTTAAAAATCGATTAAACGAAAATACTCGCGGGCGCTTGCGCCCGGCTCTGCCTTCGCGACCATCCTTACCGATGCGGCGGGATTTCCCCTGCACTTCTTACGCTTTACGACAGCCATAAGACACAAGCACGGAAATCAATTTCAAATGGCTAACGAAACACCCTGTTTCAATCTGATTCATTTATCCATTTCATTCCCGTTTTTTCATCAATTTCTTTTCCCTAAAATCGATTGCACTACCGATGCGACGCGCAGCGAGCGCGATCCTTCACCCGGCTCATCCGCTTCACTCCATGGACGGTTCATGACTGCTAGCGCACTGCCCTTAGCGCCTTCTCACTCACGCCGCATCGTGCAACTCGACGGGTTGCGCGCGATTGCCGTACTGGCCGTGTTCGCCCAGCACGCGCTGAAAGCGCCGCTGTGGATGGGCGTCGATCTGTTTTTCGTGTTGAGCGGCTTTCTGATTACCGGCATCCTGCTCGAACGCAAGGCGCGTCAACAGTCGTATTTCGGCTACTTCTATGCGCGCCGGGCGCGGCGCATCCTGCCGCCTTATCTGCTGCTGATGGTGGTGTCGTCGATTCTGTTCGGCTTCGGCTGGGCGCAGCACTGGCAGTGGTACGCGTTCTTCGCGACCAATATCGGCGATGCGCTCAACCAGAGCGGCCACGACAGCCTGAATGTGCTGTGGTCGCTGGCCGTCGAAGAGCAGTTCTATATTTTCTGGCCGTTTGTGATTCTGCTGCTGCCCGAGCGTGTGCTCGGCTATGTGGCGGCCGCTTTGATCGTGCTGGTTCCGGTGCTGCGCGCGGTTGCCACGCCCTGGTTCGATTCGTTCTGGCCGATCTATTACCTGACGCCGTTCCGCATGGACCTGCTGGCGGCCGGCGCGCTGCTCGCGGTTGCGGTACGGCGCAATCGCGACGCCCTCGAACCGTTCAAGGGCCTGGCCGTGCTCGGCTTTTTCGCCGCGCTGGCTGTGCTCGCATGGCTGCATCTGCATTACCCGCGTTTTCGCGCGGCCAACACGCCGCTGTCGAATGCCGGGCTCTACAGCGTCTCGCTAGTGCTGTGCACTTCCGTCGTGGTCATCGCCCTGCAAAGCAAGGGCATCGTCAAGCGGCTGCTGTGCAACCCCGTGCTGGTCTATATCGGCACCATCAGCTACACGATCTATCTGATTCACCTGAGCGTGCTGTACACGCTTTGGCCGCTGCATCTGAACCGTTACGTGACCGCGGCGCTAGCGCTTGCGATCACCCTCGCCTACGCCAGCATCACATGGTTCGCGTTCGAGAAGCGGTTGATTTTCGGTGCGGCCGGCAGAGGTGCGGCCGGCAGAGGCACGGCCGCCAAAGGTGCGGCCGGCGAAGACCATGCGAGCGCCGGCAGCATGACGGGAGGCGCGTCGCAAGCGCCGCAAAGCCGCGCATGAGACGCCGTGCGTGGCTCGCCGCGAGCGTGTCGGGCGTTGCGTGGGTGGTCGCTTCAATGGCTGCGCTGAATGCGCACGCCGGCGGTCCGGCAAACCAGGTGCTGGTGGAAGCCTACGGCGATTCGACCACGCTCGGCATTACGTGCAGCAACGGCCGTTGCGGCCCGCAGGCGCAGAACGCCGTGTCGTATCTGCAGGACGACTTGCAGGCGAAGCACGGCGACCGGGTGCGCGTCACGAACTACGGGGTGGGCGGCACCACGGCCACCCAGTTGCGCGACGGCACCGGCAACCGTCGGGCCGGTCCGGGCGCGGGCTTGCCATGGCAGGAACGGCTTGCCGCGTCATCCGCGCAGATCGTGCTGATCAACTACGGCATCAACGAAGTGATGCAGAACCAGACGCCCGAGCAGTTCTATGCGGCCGAAACGACGCTCGTGAAAAGCGCCCGTGCGCTCGGCAAGGAGCCGGTTCTGCAGACCTCGAACCCGATGCCCGACAACCGCCTCAACGCGCGGCTCGCCGCAATGGTTGCGATGACGCGTCGCGTGGCCGCCGAACAGCAGGTGCCGCTCGTCGATCAATTCGCCTACATCAGCAGTCTGCCGGACTGGAAAACGCTGATGTCCGACGGCGCGCATCCGAAGCCGGACTTGTACCGGCTCAAGGCTGAACAGGATTTTCAGGTCGTCGATCCGCTGGTGCGGCGACTGCTGGGCGGCACGCTCTGAAGCTCTTTTTTCCAGTGCGCTTCTTTTTTCTTTTACCAATATCGAAGGCAAGCTATGAGCCAACCACGCAAAGCGATCATCACCGGCGTATCCGGACAGGACGGCGCCTATCTGACCAAACTGCTGCTCGACAAGGGCTACCACGTGACCGGCACCTACCGGCGCACGAGTTCGGTCAACTTCTGGCGCATTCGTGAGCTCGGCGTGCTCGATCATCCGAATCTGCGTCTGGTCGAACACGATCTGACCGATCTCGGCTCCACGCTGCGCCTGCTCGAAGGCGCGCAGGCCGACGAGTTGTACAACCTCGCGGCGCAGAGCTTCGTGGGCGTCTCGTTCGACCAGCCCGTGACGACCGCCGAAGTGACCGGCATCGGCGCGCTGAATCTGCTCGAAGGTATCCGTATCCTGAATCCGAAGACGCGTTTTTATCAGGCCTCCACTTCGGAAATGTTCGGTCTCGTGCAAGCGGTGCCGCAGCGCGAGGACACGCCCTTCTACCCGCGCAGCCCGTACGGCGTGGCCAAGCTGTTCGCGCACTGGTCGACCATCAATTATCGCGAGTCGTACAACCTGTTCGCCAGCAGCGGGATTCTGTTCAATCACGAATCGCCGCTGCGTGGCCGCGAATTCGTGACCCGCAAGATCACCGACACGGTCGCGAAGATCAAGCTCGGCAAGCAGGACACGCTGGAACTCGGCAATCTGAGCGCCAAGCGCGACTGGGGCTTCGCGCTCGAATACGTGGAAGGCATGTGGCGCATGCTGCAAGCCGATGAACCCGACACCTTCGTGCTCGCCACCGGCCGCACCGAGACGGTACGGGACTTCGTGCGCATGGCGTTCGCCGCCGCGGGCTATCAGCTCGAATGGTCGGGTAAGGAAGAGCGCGAAACCGGCATCGACGTCGCCACGGGTAAGACGCTGGTGCGCGTGAATCCGAAGTTCTACCGCCCGGCGGAAGTGGATCTGCTGATCGGCTGCGCGGACAAGGCGCGCGAGAAGCTCGGCTGGAAGCCGGAAACCACGCTCGAACAGCTATGCCACATGATGGTTCACGCGGACCTCGGCCGCAACGAGCATCACGAGACGTTCTGACCTGGTGTGATTGAGGATGGAGGATGGTCGCCGGCGGCCTCCTCCGCGCCGGCGTGTTCGTCTTCATCGAGATCTCCTGACGTAGTCAAGCCTGATTGCAATGATTCAGGTCAATGCTATCGATACCTGGTAGTGCAAAAATAGTTGCTCCAGAGGCGTGCCATGTCTTTCCTCAAGACCTGGCACCTTCACCACTGCCAGATGGAGTGACAGATGTTCCCCGAATACCGCGACCTGATCTCCCGCCTCAAGACTGAAGACGCCCATTTTTCCCGCCTGTTCGAACGCCACAATGAGTTGGATCATCGCATTCACAACATGGCAACGAACGTCACGCCTGCCGACAGCGCCACCATCGAAGCCTTGAAGAAGGAAAAACTTCTGTTGAAAGATCAACTGTATGAGGTCTTGAGGAAAGCGGCCGAAGCTGCCTGAGCAAGCTCGCGCTCCACGCCTGAATCCAATCTTTCACAAGGAATCCCCAATCTTGGCATCCCAGCAGGACAAAACTCGCCCACGCGCCCCAGCGCCCCGACTCGTCAGTCGCGGCGACGTCGCCGTCGACATTCATGCCGCTGCTCGCGGCGACGCGCGAGGCGACTCGCATGGCGAGGCCGCTAGCGAAACCCCCGCCCACGCCAATCAAGCCGCGCGTAGTGTTGAACGCAGAGAGACCCGCCGTTCGGTGGAAACCGCAAATGCCTTTATCGTCAACGGCATGGAAAGCGTTCTTGCGGGGCAAACCGGATCCGGGCGCGAACCCGGCGGTGCAATGAGCGCCATCAAGACGCTGCTGGACGGCCTCTCCCCCGATGAAGCCCAGGCGCTGCGCATGCATTTGCTCGAAGGCAATCCCGCCACCTGGCATGCCGGCGCCGTCCGTCATCCCGACGACGAGCTCTCCCCGGCGCTGCGTGAAGGCGGCTATCCGTACCGCAACCTGATGTCCCGCCGCGCGTACGAGAAGCAGAAATATCGCTTGCAAGTCGAGTTGCTCAAGTTGCAGGCGTGGGTTCGGGAAACCGGCCAGCGCGTCGTGATCCTGTTCGAAGGGCGCGACGCGGCGGGCAAAGGCGGCACGATCAAACGCTTCATGGAACATCTGAATCCACGCGGCGCCCGGGTTGTCGCGCTGGAAAAGCCGAGCGAATCGGAGCGCGGCCAATGGTACTTCCAGCGCTACGTCCAGCATCTGCCCACCGCGGGCGAGATCGTGCTGTTCGACCGTTCCTGGTACAACCGTGCCGGCGTCGAACGGGTAATGGGTTTCTGTTCACCGCACGAATATGGCGAGTTCATGCAACAGGCACCCGAATTCGAGCGGCATCTTGCACGCAGCGGAACGCATATCGTCAAATTCTGGTTCTCGGTGAGCCGTGAGGAACAACGCCGCCGTTTCAGGGAGCGGGAGGTGCATCCGCTCAAGCAATGGAAGCTGAGTCCGGTCGACCTCGCCTCGCTCGACAAATGGGACGAATACACGCAAGCCAAAGAAGCCATGTTCGCGCAGACCGATACGGCCGACGCGCCGTGGACCGTCGTCCGCTCCGATTGCAAGAAGCGCGCGCGGCTCAATGCAATGCGCTACGTGCTGCATAAGCTGCCATATGCGAATCGCGACATCGAGGCGCTCGGCCCGGTGGACCCACTGATCGTCGGGCGGGCGATGTAACGCTCACCAGCGCAGCGGCCGCCTCGATGGCGGCCGGACCTTCCCTCAATGCACCCCGCCCGCCGCAATTGCCTCGCTGTACACCGAGGCCACACGCTTCGCGATCACCGAGTTGTCGAAGTTCTCGCGTGCATAGCGACGGCAGGCGTCGGCGTCCGGCAGCTTCAGTGAACCATTCAACGCGCCCGCCAGACCTGCCGCAATCGCTTTCGCGCCGGTCTCCGGCAAGACCAGGTTCGGCGACAAACCCGCCACCGCTTCCGGCAAGCCGCCTACCGGCGTTACCAGCACCGGCGTGCCGGAAGCCAGCGATTCGACGGTAATCAGCCCAAAGCCCTCCAGCGCCACGGTCGGCACCACGCTGATATTCGCCGCACGGTACAAGGCCGCCAGATGCTGATCGGGCACGAAGCCCAGCAGCTTCACGTTGTTCTCGAGGCCCGCCTCGGTAATACGCGCCTGCAATTCACCTTCAAGCCGCCCCTTGCCTGCGATCAGCAGCAGCACATCGGGTTCCGAGCGCTTGAGCAGCTTCACCGCATCGATCAGGTCTTCGAGGCCCATGCGGCGCACCAGACGCCGCACGGCCAGCACGATCGGCCGGTCTTGCGGCAATTGCAGCTTCAGGCGCGCCTCGGCCGGCGTGAGCGGCAGATTGAACTGTTCGACGTCCACGCAACCCGGCACCACACGGACGCGCTCCGGCGCGATGCGATAGCGCGAAGTCAGAATCTTGCCGAATGCCTCCGACAGCACGATCAACCGCGACGAGCGCACATACACCGATTGTTCCAGATAGCGCTTGGCGCGCTGGCCGAGCGAATCGGCACCCTCCACATGGCTCTCGTCGGCCCATGGTCCCTGGAAATGCGAGACCTGCGGAATGCCGCGCGTCACGTCCAGGCCCGGGAACGTGTACAGCGCGAAGTGCGACGAGATCACGTCGGGACGCGAGACGCTGATTTCATGGCGCAGCGCGCGGCGTGCCGCCATCAGCCGCAGCGGCAGCGACTGCGCGGCGGACCCGAAACCGTTGATCGCGCCACCGGTATCCGCGGCGACTTTGGGCGAGCCCGCCACCACGCCGCGCACGGCGACGCCCGCGCCCGGCAACGCGCCGACCAGCGAGTAATACATGCGGTCAAGCCCGCCCGCGCGTTCGGGGAACCAGTGCATGCCGATCTGCAGCGATTTGATTGAACCCGTCGTCATGTTTATTGCCCCTGTGCGTTCTGAGAATTGTGATGAATGCTCTGCCCGGCGAGCGTATTCAGCGTCAGCGCGTCGTTCGCGGCCACCGCCGCGGCCTCCGTTTCGCGGCGCTTGCGGTCCTTCTGTTGCTCCGCCAATTGCCGGTACAGCGCGATGTATTGCGCGGCCATCCTCGCCCAGCCGAAACCGGTTGCCAGTTCATTGGCAGCGGCACCCATCGCCCTGCGGGTAGCGTCGTTTTCAGCGAGGCGCGCGACGGCGCCCGCCAACGCGTTGGGATCGTCCGGATCGTCGAGCACGATGCCGCATTCCGGCGTGATGATTTCGGCGCCGCCCGCCGTGCGCGCCGTGACCACCGGCAAGCCCGCGGCCATCGCCTCGAGCAGCGACAGGCTCATCGCCTCATAGCGCGACGGGAATACGAACGCGTCGACCGAATGCATCAGCACGGGCATCTCCTTGACCAGTCCAAGAAAATGCACGCGATGCGCAATGCCGAGCGCCTTCGCCTCCTCGGGATATGGACTGCCCGGCAGAAATCCGGCCACCGCGATCTGTACGTGCTCAGGCAGATGCTTGAGCGCCTGCAATACGGTGCCGAGGTTTTTGCGCGGCGTGCGCAAATCGCCCACGAATAGCAGCAGGAATGCGTCGGCGGGCAAGCCAAATTTCGCGCGGTCGCCGGTTGCGGTGGCAAAGCCTTGCGTATCGACGCCGTTGTATATCACGTCGACCCGGTTATCCGGCGTCAACCCGATCGCGCGAATTTCATCGGCAACCTTCTGCGACACGGCGGTGATCACTTTCGAGCGCCGGTAAGCCCAACGTTCGAGCCACGCGTTGCAGCGCGTATAAACCGACTGATACGCGGACCACACGCCTTTCGTGAGCCCGAACGGGTAGTACTTGCTGCCGAACCAGCCGCTATGCACGAAGTGCGAGGTGTTGACGTCGGCGGGCATCCACGTGATGAAGCCGTTCACGTGCAGCACGTCGTATTCGCGGCGATGCGCGCGCAGCCACATCGCGCTCTTGAACGCGAACACCTGCTGGCGCAGCAGATTGGTGGGCCACCAGCGGCCGATTTTGATCGGTGCCCAGCGTACGTTCGGATGCGCGAGCAGATCCGGCGCGACGTGCGATGACACCAGGGTGACCGCGATGTTCTCATCGAGGGCGGCGCGCGCAATCTCGTGGTTGACGCGTCCCTGGCCGTCGTTATGGCGCACGACGTGCGTGACAATGGCGACTCTCAATCAGTGCCTCCGTGGAGAAATAGCGTGCGTCTGCGGTTCATCTTCTCGTAGTGCACCGCAGAAAGGATCGAAAAAACACTCATGAAGAGCAGCAGGCCGCCGGTGCCGACCAGCGAATTGGTGAACACCAGCATCGCGAAGGTCGCGAGACTGAGGCTCAGGCAGGCCGAGACGAATTTGTCGTGGCGCAGCTTGAACGAGGCGAGCACCGCGCGCATCACCAGCCAGACGATGCCGGACATGTAAAGCAAGGTACCAGGCCAGCCGAGCACGAATGGGATATTCATCACGCCGCTGTCGAAATTGCCGTACTGGCCGAGCTGGCCGCCGTCGTTGGAGAGCTTGGTCGAGGTGCCGGTCGCGCCCATGCCCTCGCCCGACACATCGGTGAAGGCGGTCTTCGCGAAGTTCGCGTAGAACTCGTTACGGGCGGCGTAGCTCTGGTCGTCGCTCAGATTGACGATGGTGCTCAGGCGCGCCTGCATGCGCTCGGCAACCGGGCCGACCGCCAGCAAGGGCACGCACAAGCCGGCCAGCAGCACCGCGCTCGCGACAATCCGCACGCGCACCTTGTTGTTCGACTTGACGAGTTGAATCAGCAGCGCGATCACCCAGCCGCCCCACGTCGAACGCACCAGACTCAACGCAAACGAGAAGAAACCGAGCGCCGCCGCGATCCAGCGCACCCGGTGCGTGGCCGCCATCACGAAGACCATCGCACCCATCATCGCGAACGCGAACGGTCCCGACGAGTTCATCGTGCTGAACACCCGCACGCCCATCGGCACGGCATCGCCTTGCGAGTTCATCTGCGAGCCGAGCATCCAAAGTGCATCCCACTGCGGCATGATGAAAAACTGGATCAGGCCGTAGCCGCCCATCACCAGCATGCCCCAGATAAAGGTATTGACGATGGTGTCGCGGTACGTCGGGTACTGACGCGTGTGCGCCATGATGTGAAAGCCGATCAGGATCGGATAGAGCCAGTTCGCGAGGTCATAGGTAGCGGCGAGCGGCCCGCTCGACATCACGCCGATCATGAACGCGTAGGCAAGCCCCATCAGGATCAGCAGCACCGGCAGGCCGCGCCGTTGCGACAGCAGCTTGTAGTAGCGGAGCAAGGAGAACGCACTGATCATCGTCACCGCGAGCGGCGCGACCTGGATCAGGCTGGTCGGTGTGAACGAGCCTTTGGACCAGTCGGCGAGACGCCGCACTTCCGGACTCAGGAACCACAGCCACCACATGAAGCCGATGTAGCGCGCCGGACTCTTGAAGTAGAGCCACAGGCCCGTCAGGATCGCGAGCACCGGAAAGCCGTAGGTGAGCGCCGTGCCTTGATGCGCGCCGATCAGCATCGCCGTGATCAGCCACAGCAAGGCCTCCGGCAGCCACTCCTTGCGAGCGCCGGACAGTGCCCGTGCGACGCTGTCGTCACCGGCTCGCGTAATTGTCGACATCGTTCAGAGGCCTCCGCGTGATTCGGGCGAAGGGCGCGGCGTCTGCCTCTCGCTGCCTGCCTCGACGCGTCCGCGCGACACCGCACGCGCCCGCAGCATTTCCTGCGTGACTTTCACGTGCTGCATCGCATAGCTCTGCGTGGTCAGATCGCGCGAGCGCAAGCCGGCGGCGGCCGCCTGCGCCTGACGCAGTGCCTCCGTCGGCGCAGTGGCGAGCCGGTCCACCGCCTCA
Source organism: Paraburkholderia sp. BGA-UO-ETr-F12 (assembly GCF_059567945.1). NCBI lineage: Bacteria > Pseudomonadati > Pseudomonadota > Betaproteobacteria > Burkholderiales > Burkholderiaceae > Paraburkholderia > Paraburkholderia sp. BGA-UO-ETr-F12. The sequence continues at coordinate 16,435 of NZ_JCAQOZ010000030.1, forward strand.
CGCAACGCCGGCGGGTTGAACGGCGGGATATAGGCGGCCTCGCCCGCCGGAAAATAATCCTGCAATGCGCCGACGTTGGTGACCACCATCGGCTTGCCGACCGCCGCCGCTTCCAGCATCACCGTAATGCCCGAAGCGTGCGAATTCGGCCGCAGCGGCACGACGATCAGGTCGGCCCAGTCGTAGAGTTCATGCTGTTTCCTGATGCCCGAGAACAGCGCGATTTCGACGTTCGGCGCACGCATTGAAGCGGGAATCCGTCGCCGTGTGGCGAGCTTCACCGTATAGCGCGCATCGTTGCCGAAGGCTTTGATGAGCGTATCCCAATCGCGGTCGCGATCGTTGCCGATCGCGGCGATGCGGATCGGCGTGTTGGGCGTCCATTCAGTGGGCATCCTGACGGGAAAATCCTGCGTATTCAGGCCGTAAAAAAGCGTTTTCGCGTCGCGCTCGAAGTAGCGCTGACACAGCTCGGCGTTTTCGCTGGCGAGCGTGGTCAACTGATCGGCGCGGTTGATCAGCTTGCGATACAGCCAGCTGCGCAGAATCCCATAGGAAGGCCACTTATCGAGCAGCCACACGCTTTGCGCCAACAGCAGCGGCGAGGCCTCCGCGCCCGCCTTGCGGCCGCTCAGCAGCAGCATCAGCGCGGCGGACAGCCATTCCTGCTCGGTATGCGTCCAGATCACGTCTGAGCGCAGCATCTCGGCGCGGTTGCGCCACGTATGAATGAAATCGAAGCCGAGCGCGGCCTTTAGCGCACGGCGCAGCAAACGCACCGGCTTGCTCTCGCGCGCGTCCTGCGAATAGGTCAGTGCGAATGCGTCGGACTCGGCGTGGTGATAGCCATACAGACAACCGATGTTGTCGCCCGGCCGGTAAAAGCGCGGGTCGGCGCCGTAAAACAGGTGAACGTGAACTTTCGTACTCATGCAGACACTCCGCTCTGCCGGTGGAAAGGAGCATCGGCAGGCGCGAACAGGCCGCGCCGGGACCGATGCACGAACGTGCAGGACGTTGGGAGGATGCGTGTCATTCCGGTCATGCGTGTCATGCGTGGCTCACGCGGTCCGCGACAGCGCGCGGCGCGCCTCATGCGCGCCGGTACGCACCGCGCGCCAGCGCGACAGCCGCAGGCTCGCCTGTTTCGAAACCAGCGCGAGCGCGGCATGCGTGAGGCCCGGATAGACGCGCGTGCCGACCAGCGTCCACCACCACCACGCGGTTTCGCGGCGCAGCGGCGGCAACTGGTCGCGCAGGATCAGGTGGAAATTGAAGGCGGCATTGCGTAATGCCGCCATGGTTTGCGCGTCGCGCCGGTCGTCGTCGAAACGTTCGGCGGGGAAATGGTCGACGGCCACGCGTGGGTCGTACATCAGCTTCCAGCCGGCATTCTTCACGCTCAGACTGAAGGCCATGTCGTTATGAACCTGGGCGCCCGCGCCGCGCAGGCGCTGATCGAAACGGATCGTGCGCACCGCCTCGCGCCGGTAGCTCATGTTGGCGCCCTTCAGAATGTCGACTTCGCGTGCGCCGCCCACGCCCAGGTGATGGTTGCCGATAATCTTGCCGTGCGCCGTGACCTTTCCGACCAGTGGCCGCTCGCCGTCCAGCACGCGGCCCTTTTCATGCACCCAGTCGCGACCGCCGAGCGCCCCCAGGCGAGCGTCGCTCTCAAAGGCCGCGGCAATCCGTTCGACCCAGTCTGCGTGCGGCGCGGCGTCGTCGTCGGTAATCGCGATCACGTCGCCGTTGGCGGCATCCAGTCCACGGTTGAGGGCCGCGACCTGGCCGGGCACCTCGACCAGCGCGACGGATAGCGGCAGCTTGCCCGGCACGGCGGGATCGCGCAGGCAGGCGTGGGTCGCTTCGTCGTCGGCGCGCGCGACCACCACCACTTCGTCCGGCGCGCGCGATTGCCGTTGCAGCGCCGCGAGGCAGCGCGCCAGATCGGCCGGGCGGCGGTATGTCGGAACCAGAACCGTCACTTTCATGGTGATGTCCTCTTGTATCGTGTTGGCGCGGGAATCGGCACAGCGGCCTTAAGCGCTCAGGTATTCCTGCACTGCTGCATAGCCACGCCCATAACCGCCGCGCGAGCGTGCCGGCATGCCGTTGAAGATGCCGCCCTGCACGTGCACACCGGCCGCGCGCAGCCGCTTGAGCGACTCCGAAATCTCGCTTTCGTTATGAACGCCCGAGCGCATCACAAAGAAAGTCGAGCCGGCATACGCGCCGATGATCGATGCATCGGTCACGGCCAGCACCGGCGGCGTATCGATCAGGATCACGTCGTAGCGCTTGGCGAGGCCGTCCAGGTATTGCGGAAGGCGCGGCGACATCAGCAATTCCGACGGATTCGGCGGACGGCGGCCACACGAGATGAAGCTCAAGCCTTCGACGTTCGAGGCGCGGATCGCTTCCTCGAGCGAGATCTGTCCGCTCAGCAGTTCCGACAAACCGTTGTCCTGCGCCCCGCCCACGTAACGCTCGAGCACACCGCGGCGCATATCGCCGTCGATCATCAGCACGCGCTTGCCCGAGCTCGCCAGCAGCACCGCCAGGTTGACCGTCAGGAAGCTCTTGCCGACACCGGCCATGGGACCGGTCAGCATGACGATGCGGTTTTTGGCATCCATCACCGTGAACTGCATGGCGGTGCGCAAACTGCGCAGGCTTTCGATCGTGACGTCCTTCGGCCGCGCATTCGCCAGCACCGAGCGCAGACGTTCGCCGCCACGCTGGAAGGCCGTTTCGAGCAATGCCTGTTCGGCGCTCAAGGGCACGAGGCCGTATACCGGAAGATGGAAAGTGCGTTCGATATGGTCAGGGTCGTCGATCCCCTTGAACATATTGCGGCGCAGGAACACGAAACCGGTGCCGCAGATCAGTCCGAGAATCACCGCCGCGGACAGGATCAGCATCTTCTTCGGTTTGACCGGCGCACCCGGGCGCATCGCTTCGTCGACGATATGCACGTTGCCGCCGGTACCGGCTTTCTGCACCGACAGCTCCTGCACGCGATTGAGCAGCAGCACGTAGATGTCTTCCGCCACCTTCGCATCCCGTTGCAACTGCACGGCCTTCACTTCGGTCGAAGGCAGATCGCGGAAACGGTCAGCGTATTTGGTACGCTGCGCTTCGAGCTCGGCCATCTGCTGGCGCGCGGCCACGAGCAGCGGATGGTCGTCCCCATAGCGCTGGCTCAGTTGCGCCATCTGCAGGCGCAAACCGGCGATCTGCTGCTCGTACTGCACGCTGCCTTCGAGGTAGACCTTCGCCTCGTCGCTTGCATTGATCGAGCCCGATTGACGCTGATACGCGGTCAGCGCGGCTTCGGCGCGTTCGAGATCCGCCTTCAGGCGCGGCTCTTCGCTCTTCAGGAAGTCGAGCATCTTGCTCGCGTCGACCTGCTTGTTCGACACATGCTGACGGACGTACGAATGCGCAAGCGCGTTGGCCACCAGCGCCGCATGTTCGGGGCTCTTGTCTTCCAGCGAGATCTGGATCACGCCGGTCTGTTTGCCCTGTTCCTGCACGGAGATCGCCGACTGGAACGCGGTGATCGCATCGAGGTCGTTAAAGCGCGTCACGACGAATTCTTCACCAGGACGGGCCACCAGTTTGCTGACCAGGATCGTCACGCCGCCACCCTGCTCCTGACGGCCGACCTGGCCGCGCAGCAGCAGCGAACCGTTCTGTGCGTACAGTTCGTAGTGCTGGTCGTCCTGCACTTTCATTGTCAGCTTCGCGCCTTCCAGCGCGGGCACCACGTCGATCGAATCGACCTCGGCCTCCTCGCCGCCCCACGCATAGGAAGACAGGCCCAGCCACGGCCGCGCCGGCTGCCCCGGCGTTGCCAGCCGCGCGGCGATGCTGCCGAGCAGCGGAATCGTCTTCGGCGCGACGCTGAAGTTAAGCTTCAGCTGCTGAACCACCGGGCCGACCACGCCGCGGCTCTTGATGATTTCTATCTCGGCGTCGGTCGGCAACGAGGTCGAGCCGGTGGTGATCGCCGCGCCCGTCTGCGTTTGCGTGAGCGCCTGCGAGGTGTTGTCGGCCTGCTCGACCCGCACGTGCGCATCAGCCGAGTAAATCGGCTTGGCGAGGAAACAGTACGCGGCGGCCAGTGCGACGATCGCCGCCGCGATCGCGATCAGCCACCAGATGTCGTCCAGGATCACCTGCACCAGTTGCCCGAGGACCACGTCCTCTTCTTCGGTCTTGATCGGACCGGCCATATGTGGAGAGATTTGATTGCTCACAATTCGATCCCGTTTCGGTTGCTTCGGCGTGGGCTTCAGCGGGTGCTTCTGGCATGTGCTTCGGCGTTTGCTTTAGCGTTTGCTTCGGCGTTTGCTCCGGTCCCGCGCCCTGGACGAGCGGCGCGGGCCTGTCGACGGTTCAGAGGCTTACTTCGTCAACTGCTTCAGGTAGAACAGCGTCTGGATGGTCGGCAGAACTTGCTGCAACACACGGTTGAACGTGGTCGAAGCGGCGGTGCCCACATACACGACGTCCATCGGTTGCAACTGGAACTGGGCCGACAGCATGATCGCGTCAGGCTGCGTCATATCGAGGCGGTACACGTCCGGCGTGGTCGGATGCTCGCGCATGCCGCGCATCACGAAGATCTGGCGCGGGTTGGCGTCCGTATCGAGAATGCCGCCCGCCTGGGTCAGCGCGTCGGCGATCGTCAGGCGGCCCTTGAGCATCGGCACCTGGATCGGCGTCTTCACCTCGCCCATCACGAAGATGCGGCTGTCGCTGCGATCCGGCACGTTGATCACGTCGCCGTTCTGCAGCATCACGTTCTGCGAGGTATCGCCCTGATCCAGCATGCGATTCGCGTCGAGCACGTACAGCTTGTTGTCGCGCGTGAGACGCACACGCTGAATGTCGGCGTCGCTGTTCGTGCCGCCCGAGCGCGTAATCGCGTCGACCAGCGTGATCGGCACGTCGCTGATGGCGAGCGGACCCGGCGTCTTCACGTCGCCGGTGACCTGCACTTTCTGGCCGCGGTATGACAGCACGCGCACGTCGACCTGCGGATTGCGGATGTAGCGCACGAGGCCGGCGCTCAACTGATCGCGCAACTCGCCCACGGTTTTGCCCGCGGCCTTGATCCGGCCGACGAACGGGAAAAAGATCGTGCCGTCGGCGGCAACGGTCTGTCCGTACGGATCGGCCTGGCCCGGCAGCGCGGCCGTGTACGGCTGCTGCAAGGCGCCGCCGACGCTTTGCGTGGTGTTGCCGCCCGCGGACAGCGTGCTGCCCTGCGGGGTAGTCAATTCAGGGTGATCCCATACGGTGATACCGAGAATGTCCTGTGGTGCAAGCCGGTACACATACTGCGACGGATCGGCGAACCGCGAGACCGGCAGCGCCTGCTGCGCGGCGGCGGCTTGCGCCTGCGCTTGCGCGGCGACGAGCGGGCCGTCGATCAGATGGACCGGATAGGTCTCCTGGGGTTGATTCTGGTGCTGGCCGTCATCTTTCAGACGGGACGTGTCGAGGTAGTTGCCAGGTGCGGTAACGCAGGCCGACAGAAAGGACGTCAGCAAAAGCGAGGCGGCGAACCTCGGCTTGAAATTCGCGAATGTGTGTGCGGTGAGTTTTGTCATCAGCATATTTTTTTCAGCCATCCCATGACCAGATGTTCGATGAGCACGAGACTCTCCCTATAGTTGGCTTCCACATGGCCGTGCGGATCGGCGACGTCGGAGTCGTCTTCCCATTTGCCGAGTGGATAGACCTTGCCGCGCGAGGCCGGATCGAGCGCTTCGACCGCGCTCACCTGCGCGCGCTCGGTGACGAGCACGAGATCGGCGTCGCGCACGAGCTTGCGCTCGAGGCGCCGCGAGTAGTGCGTACTGGCGGCGACACCCCGCTCCGCGAGCAGGCGCTGCATCACCGGGTCCATGCCGTGGCCGTTCACGGCACGCAGGCCCGCCGAATGAAACGCGATCGGCGCTGAGGACGACCGCGACGCCGCGCGTTGCCGCGACTTGAACAGCATTTCGGCCGTGGGCGAACGGCACACGTTGGCGTGGCAGACGATCAGAACGTTGGCGAACATAGCGGGCTCCTTGACGAGGCGCAGCGGCCTCGCGATCTCAGCTTATTGACCGGCTTCGACCGGGTCGGCCGCGTGAACCGCGGCGCTCGAAGCCGCCAAACCGTTCGTGCCGGCTCGCGCAGGCGCATTGCGCAGCGCGTGCTGGCGGCCAATCGCGTGATACTCGATGCCGAGTTCGAGCAACGTGTCCGGCTCATACAGATTGCGTCCGTCGAAAATCAGCGGCGTGTTGAGACTCTCGCGGAGCGAATGAAAATCCGGACTCTTGAAGACTTTCCACTCGGTGAGGATCACGAGGGCATCGGCGCCCTCGGCCGCTTCCATCTCCTCGTTCACGAACGACAGGCGCGCGTGCTGTTGCGGCACGTCTTTCAGATCGAGTGCGAACACGCGCTTCGATTCGTCGATCGCGACCGGGTCGTAGGCCTTCACGCGTGCGCCGCGGCGCAGCAGTTCGGCGATCAGAGGACGGCTCGGGGCTTCGCGCATGTCGTCGGTGTTCGGCTTGAATGCGAGCCCCCACACGCCGAAGGTGCGATCCGACAGGTCCTCGCCCAGGCGCTCGACAATCTTGTGCGCGAGGATCTTTTTCTGCGTGTCGTTGACGGCTTCCACCGCCTCGAGAATGCGCAGGTTGGCCTTGTGATCGGCGGCCGTGCGGATTAGCGCCTGCACGTCTTTCGGGAAGCACGAACCGCCGTAGCCGCAACCGGCATACAGGAAGTCGTAGCCGATCCGCGGATCGGAACCGATACCGCGGCGCACCGCTTCGATATCGGCACCGACACGGTCGGCCAGATTCGCGAGCTCGTTCATGTACGAGATGCGGGTGGCGAGCATCGCGTTGGCCGCGTACTTGGTGAACTCCGCCGAACGCACGTCCATGTACAGCGTGCGCTCGCGATTGCGGTTGAACGGCGCGTACAGGCGCTTCATCAGTTCGCGCGCTTTTTCGCCCGGCACGTCTTCGTCGCAGCCGAGCACGATGCGATCGGGCCGCGTGAAGTCTTCCACCGCCGCACCTTCTTTCAGGAACTCCGGATTCGACACCACGGAGAACATGTGGCCGGCGTTACGCGCGGCCAGTTCCCCGGCGATCACCTCGCGCACGCGCGAAGCCGTGCCGACCGGCACCGTCGATTTGTCGACGATCACCTTGAAACCCGTCATATGGCGGCCGATGTTGCGCGCGGCGGCAAGCACATATTGCAGATCGGCGGAGCCGTCTTCGTCGGAGGGCGTGCCCACCGCGATGAACTGGATGTCGCCGTGCGCGACCGCGGCTTCGATGTCGGTCGAAAACCTCAGGCGGCCGGCTTTGCGATTGCGCGCGATGATTTCCTGCAGACCCGGTTCATGGATCGGCACGCCGCCGTTATTGAGCACGTCGATCTTGCGCTGATCGACGTCGAGACAGAACACGTCGTGGCCGATGTCAGCCAGACAGGCGCCCGTCACGAGGCCTACGTAGCCACTACCGATGATCGTCAGGTTCATGTGTTGCACCTCGGAAAAGGGAGTTGATTCAGGAGGGCCGTTGCGCGATGCATCGCGCGGATGGGGCCCGATAAGCGGTCGAACGGTTAATCCGGCGGTCAGTAAGCGTTGCTGCCCACAAAGCCCTTCCACAACGTCAGCACGACGATCTTGATGTCGAGCCAGAAGGTCCAGTGCTGCATGTAGTACAGATCGAGCTTGACGCGGCCCATCATCTTTTCGATGCGATCGGTTTCGCCGCGATAGCCGTTGATCTGCGCCCATCCGGTGATGCCCGGCTTGATCCGGTAACGGTGCATATAGCCCTTCACCAGATCCTTGTAGATGTCGTCGTGTTCGAGCGCGTGCGGGCGCGGGCCGACCACCGACATCTCGCCGCGCAGCACGTTGATGAATTGCGGCAGTTCGTCGAGGCTGGTGCGCCGCAGGAACGCGCCGACCGCCGTGATGCGCGGATCGCGCCGCGTGGCCTGAGTGATCTTGCCGGCCTCTTCGTGATGCACCCTCATCGAGCGAAACTTGTAGATCTCGAACTGGTGGCCGTCGATGCCCTTGCGCTTCTGGCGGAAGAACACCGGGCCTGGCGAGCTCAGCTTCACCATCACCGCGATCACCAGCATCACCGGCGCCAGTGCGGTCAATGCCGCCAGCGCGAACAGACGATCGAAAATGCGTTTGGGCAGCACCCGCAGATCGGTAATCGGCGAGGCGGCCAGATTGATCGCGGGCACGCCGAGCAGATCGACCATCGGCTGATTGAAGAGCGTCAGGCTGCGCACGTCCGGAATGAAGCGGATGTTCACGAAGTCGTTCTTCAGGTCCATCACGAAGCGGTGGATCGCCTTCTCCTTCGAGATCGGCAGCGCGAGCCACAACTCGCGAATCGCGCGTTGACGCAGCAGTTGCAGCATCCGCGCGTAATCGCGCTCGACCGGCACGCCTTCGATCGAGTCGCTGGCATCGGGGTCTTCATAAGGATTGATCGTGCCGTCCTCGTCGAACACCACGACGGGACTGAAGCCCGCTTCCGGGCGGCTGCGCATCTGCGCAATCAGAAAACGTCCATACGGCGCGCCGCCGACGATCGCCACCGCCCGCTGATTGAAGCCTTCGCGGCGCAAGCCGCGCAGGATCGAATAGACGATCACCTTGGTGACGATCAGCAGCACGATCGTGGCGAGCGCCCAGTAGACGAGCCACAGCCGCGACAGGCTGTCCGAACGGTGCAGGCTGAAACTGATCAGCACGCCGGTGACTTCCACGATCAGCCAGCCGCCCGCGACGCGGCACAGCAGGTCGTAAAGCGGCTTGCCGCGCCACGACTGATAGATTCCAAGCGCCGGAAAGAACACCACCACCAGCAGACAATCGAACGCGAGCGACACGCTTTGGACGTCGTCCAGCCACACCAGTTTCCCGCTGTGCACGGCCGTCGCGATGGCGGCGCCGAACGCGACCATGGCGATGTCGATGATTCTCGATAGAACGCTCAGCATGCGCTGCCCCTCAGTTCGTCAGTCAAGTGCCGTCCGTTGGTTAGTTGAATTCGCGTCACACTCATCCGGTCCCCGGCGAGGCAACGCAACGCCGGTATCCGCGCCGGACTGATAAATGCGCGACGCGAAACTGATTGAAGCGGTGCGAATTGCCCTGCTGCTTTCCTGACTAAAAATTGCCTGCCGGCCAATTCGGAAAGCGGATGCCTGAATGAGTGAATACCCTTGTACAGGTATAGATAAAGCGATATTAAAATTCGGACTGCAAGACAGCAAAATATCTCAAATTGTATCGGTCAAATTTCCGTTGTTTTTTCCGATTTTTGTACGGCAATTGTTACCGAATTCGCGTTTGAGATTCGCATTTTTCGCCTTTCTGGATGCGGAAGCGCGCCGATCTTCTTGTTTTCCTACGAAACTTACGCAACCTTCGTGATCTGTAATTTTCCATATTTCGGTGGACAAAAAAATCCACCGCCATTTTTTTCGCTTAATTTTTATTTTTAAAAAATTATCCAGACATTTTTCCTTCACGAAAGGACTAATTTTATTCAACGTTTTATATAGTTTCTATTTAACGCGCTTTTATTGATTCTTTACTTCGTGATAAAACTCGACGCACTCACCCAGCCTCGAGGAGTCAATCATGACAGCTCCGGTTACGGCCACGCCCGCCGACACCCGGTCCACACAAGCTATGCCCCTTAACGTCAAGCTCAAGGTACATCCCGTGATTCTGGCCGGCGGTTCCGGCACACGGTTGTGGCCCATGTCGCGCGAGCAGTACCCGAAACAGTTAATTGGCTTGCTAGGCGAAGATTCGCTATTGCAATCCACGACGCGCCGTCTCGACGGGCTCGAAGCCGGTCATCTCCTCTCCGAGCAACTCGTCGTGGTGGCCAATGAGGAGCACCGTTTCACCACGGCCGAGCAATTGCGCACGAGCGGCAAGCCGAGCCGGCTGATTCTTGAGCCCGTTGGACGCGATACCGCGCCGGCGCTGACAGTGGCCGCCCTTTCAATCGCCGCGCAGGACCAGGACGGCATCATGGTCGTGATGCCCGCCGATCACGCGGTAACCGACATCGACGGCTTTCATGCGGCGGTAGCCGCGGGCGTACAGCATGCGGCGGCCGGCCATATCGTGACGATGGGCATCGTGCCGACACGCGCGGAAACCGGCTACGGCTACATTCGTATCGGCGCAGCGCTTGGCATGCCTAACGACGCCTGCGCAACGCATGCCGATGCAAGCGGCAAGATCGGCGCGCACACACTGGACCGTTTCGTCGAGAAACCGCATCTGGAATTGGCGCAGCGCTATATCGAGTCGCAGGAATACTGGTGGAACAGCGGCATTTTCATCATGCGCGCATCGACCTGGCTGAAGGCGATCCGCCACTTCCAGCCGGCGATTTACGAAGCCTGTGCAACGGCGTTCGCGGGCGGCAAGGCGGACGGCGATTTCTTCCGTCTGCAACGCGACGCGTTCAGCGCCTCGCCGTCCAATTCGATCGACTACGCGGTGATGGAACAACTGGGCAACGATCAGAGCGCTGCGTCCGGCGTGGTTGTGCCGCTGCGAGCAGGCTGGTCGGACGTGGGCTCGTGGGATGCAATCTGGGACATCTCGGAGAAAGACGCCGATCAGAACGTGGGCCGCGGTCACGTGATGTTCGAAGGCGCGGATTCGACCTTCGCACATTCGGAAGGACGCCTGATTGCCTGTGTCGGCACCCATGATCTCGTGGTGGTCGAAACGGCCGACGCGATTCTGGTCGCGGACAAATCGCGCGTGCAGGATGTCAAGAAGATTGTCGGACGGATTCGCACCGATGGCGGCCTGGAAGCGGCCAACCATCGCAAGGTGCATCGCCCGTGGGGCAACTACGATTCCGTCGACACCGGCGAGCGCTTCCAGGTGAAACGCATTGTCGTGAAGCCGGGCGCGCGGCTCTCGCTGCAAATGCATCATCACCGGGCGGAACACTGGATCGTCGTGCGCGGCACCGCGCTCGTCACGCGAGGTGAAGAGCGTTTCATCGTCTCCGAAAACGAATCCGCCTATATTCCGCTGGGCGTCACCCATCGTCTCGAGAATCCAGGCAAGATGCCGCTCGAAATGATCGAGGTGCAATCGGGTTCGTATCTCGGCGAAGACGATATCGTGCGCTTCGACGATACGTACGGACGTCAATGATTCACAACGGATGAAGCGGGAACCTGCGGCGGTTGCTCCTGACTGCCGCGGGGTGCTGCTACGGTCACCGGTCTGTGCCGGCGTCCTCACCCCGCGTGGGAGATGAGTTCCGGAAACGACGGAAAACGATCTGATGCGCTACTGCTTTCCGTTGCGGGTGCAGCCGGTTCGCTGGGATAACGGCGCAGCGGTCCGCGGAACGCGTTGAGCGGACCGTGCAAAGGGCCGCCGTGATTCGCCGAGACGGGTTCCGGCACATGACGCATGGCCGGTAACGGACGCGCCGCTCCCGCCGCCGGGTTGGCAGCCGGCGCAGCGTCTGCTACAGCCTGCGTGCGGCATTCACGCTCGATCCACTGCCGCGCCCATTCAAGCGCGTACTGCTCCGCCGCCTCAGCCTCTGCAAAGCGCGGACCGACGAGGCCGGAACGCTCGACGCGTCTGCCGTCCTTCATGATCTCCGCCCACGCGCGATACATGGCGTTGGGCACCTGCTCCGCGGCGACGTAAATCACATAACCCTGCTGACCGGCGACTTGCGTGCCACGCGGCGCGAGGCTCATTGACAGCGAGCTGCGCTGATCTTCAAGCTGCTGCGCGCGGCGTGCCGACGTAATGGCCGAGTCCAGACCGTGCATGGCCGCGTCAACCGCCCGCGCTTCGTCGAAACCCTGCTGATCGGCGCGCATGGCGGGCCGTGCCACCAGTGGCGAGGACACCGGCGGCGGCGAAGGTGCACGAGACACCGGCGGCACGTTCGTCAGCCCCGACAACTGGCGTGTGATATCGGCGATCGGATCGGCCGAACGCCATTGGCTCAGACTGCTCGATACGCCGGGCGCCTGCCATGACTCAGGACTTTTCCACGACACGCCACGCAGACCTTCGTCGCGCGCGCTGACGGTCTCGGCGACCGGCGCGGCCGGCTTGGCCGCGGCCGGCGGCACCGGTTGCGGGATGTAGGCGAAGGTACGCCCGGTCCGCGACAACAGTCGAACCATCTCGAGCAGGGTGCCGTTCAACTGCCACTCTTCGAAACGGCGCCGGCAGGTGGGGCCCGACGGATAGCGCCCCGGCAGCTTCGACCAGGGTTCGCCAGTTGTAAGAATCCACAGGACGGCATTCGCCACGATGCGCGGTTCGGCGCGGGGCCGGCCGCGCCGGTTCAGACGGACGGCCGGCTCATCAGAGACAAGCGCTGCCAGCAGCGCCCATTCGTCATTGCTTAGCTCATCGAAAAACATTGGGTTTTCTCCACGCAGCCTGGCCCGGCCGCGGCTTTGGGCGGCCACGGATTCAGCGTTCACGATCCGTGTGCAGCCCTCGGTTGCACAAATATGTTTTGTACGTTCTGTTGGCGGGTCAATATCGCACTGGCTTAGTGCGGTTTGTCCCTATTGCGAAGCACAAAACGTGGTCTCACTCGTGCATGGGAGAATTTGTGCACGAAGCATACCATCCCCAGGGTTTGCGTGAATATCGTTGAGACAAGTGTTACGGATGGAAACAATCTTCTTCTTTTGGCCGCGTCGCTTCACGCATTGCTGTAACAGAGCAGCCGTCAGTACAGGCTTCGAAATCCACTATTGCATGGCACAACGGCATGAAAAAAGCGGCGAATTGACTTTACGAAATCCGCACTTGATCCATCATGCATTTCGATGCGCTTTGAAGCTGTTTTTGCGCAGCCTGGGGGATGTGGGCGCACCAGATGGATAGTACCTGACCGACATCGAAGCGCCATCGTCGAGGAAGCGAACCGCCGCCTCTGCGCATGCTATTCGCATTCCTTTCGACACCGTACAGTAGGCACCACTCCCGGGCTTGCCTCTAGCGCACGGGATTCGCGGCGCCCTCACCCACCACCGTCATCCATTGGCGCACGCGCCAGTGCGTCACCAGTCCCGCGAGTACGTACGGATCGGCTCTGGCAAAGGCTTCGGCGGCCGCGGGAGAGTCGCCGTTGAAAAGCAGCGCGGCGGTGTCGACCGGGTCGGTCAGCGCGCCGGCCAGATGCAATTCACCGCGCTCCACCGCCGCCCAGGCAAGTTTCAGATGGGCGTCGCGATATGCGCCACGCCGCTCTAGGTAGTCCGGTACGAGGTCATAGATCAATAGATAGTGCATCGCGTGCCTCCTTTGACCTGCGCGGCGCAGATGCCGGGGCGGCACCGTGGCGCAGGAGTTCAAGTCAAGATTACCCCGCTGCTCGTCAACGGCATTTTCTGCCGATTTTCTATTCATTTTCACTTGCAGCAATACGCATCGAATCTTTAATGCAAGATCAGACTTTATCGAATGGCGGCAAGCTAATTCATTTACCTGACTCTCGCAAATTGATCTGGATTGCATAACATATTTTTGACGCCATTACGGACTCGCCGTTTCAGACCCTGGAGCACCGTCGTCCCTGACGTATAGGGGAAAACCTGCGTGAGCGCCTGTCAACCGGAGTGCTCTTTTATCCGTTCTGGCAGACAGCATTTGCCATAATGGACGTGCCGAGGGGTCCTGGACGCCATAGACGCCCGCGCATGAACGACCAAAAACGTTTTCACCACCGATGGAGTGTCCCATGAAAGTCCAATCCGCTATCGCTACGCTGGTGCTGGGTGCTGTCCTCGTCTCGCCGGTGTTCGCACAGAACAGCCAGCAAACGAAAATGGCCGACTGTAACAAGCAGGCCGGCGACAAGAAAGGCGACGACCGCAAAGCCTTCATGAAGACCTGCCTGTCCGCCAAGCCGGCCGCCGCGGCGCCGATGAGCCAGCAGGACAAGATGAAGGCATGCAACGCGCAAGCCACCGGCAAAAAGGGTGATGACCGCAAGGCCTTCATGAAGACCTGCCTGTCGTCCGCCCCGGCTAATTAAACGCGAGGCAAGCGGCGCGGCCCTTATGCCGCGCGTGTAAGCGCATGCTGCTCGAACAGGGTCGCGCCGTTTTCCGGCGCGGCTGCTGCGTTTCCTTCGTGCCCGCCGTTGTATCTGCCCTAGTGTCTGCCTTAGTGCCTGCTTCTGTCCCTACCCTACGCTCCTTCGTAACGTCTCTCCCCGGCACGCGCCCTCGCGTCACCTACTCCGTCGCTGTCCGTTCGCGCGAACGCGTCGTTTTTCTTCTATGATGGCTGCGGAGACGGCCCACCCCCATACACAACACTAGACGGGCCGCCATCTTGTCGTTGGTGCTGAAGAGCATCGATCGGAGGCAAGGATGGTAACGAAACATAAAAACCGCTGGTTGAGGCGGTGGCTGGTCGTCATCATTTTCTGGGCCGTGCCCGTGGCGATCGTCGCGGTCAGCGAGATCCGGGAGGAAATGGCGTACAACGCCGTCGACCTCGATCGCGCGCTGACCACCTGGAACTTCACCGACGCACAACGCGCGGCCGGCGCGCCCGCGCGCTGCCACGGCAAGCCCGACGAGGCGCAAGCCGCCGGCTGTCCGGCCGACGTACTGGCCGCCAATGCGCCGCGCCAGCAAGACGCCCGCAATGAATACAGCGTACGTCGCTCTACCCTCATGGCTTACCTCTGGCATGCGTTCGTCGGCTACTGGATCGTGCCGGCTGTCACGCTGTTCCTGATTGGCCTGCTGATCGGGATGGTTCGCCGCGCGCTGCGCCGCCCCCCGCCCGTCAAAAGTCCGGCAAACCACGGGTGAGGACGCAAGGGCATGAGGCACGTCCACGAGGCACGACGGACACGCAGGTGGCGTCGCGACAACACTTTCAGTTTGATTTCAACATGGATTTTGACGCCAACTGTGAGCGCGCAAAATCGGTAAAACAGACGCTTGGTGCGGCCTACGTCTAGCGGCCGGTGCGCCGCTCCCGGCTTGGCGCGATGCCCGAAAGCCCATTCGAACGCGCTGTCCGAGCCTCTCGCAACTGTCTTTTGAGGTCGGTCAAAGTTACATCAAGATGCCTTACGGCAGGGCTCAAACCCCCGCCCCACAAGGCTTTTCGCCTGGCGACGAACTACGCTTTCCCCGCTTGCCTGTGATATAACTCAACAACAACCCGGCAAGACCATATGAGGTTGTACCCAGGAACCATGATGGAGAAAAACGATGCAAAGACGAAACTTCATGCTGAAGACTACCGCTGCGCTCGCTTTCGGAGGCCTTGCACTCGCCGGTTGTACAACCAACGGCAGCACCCCGAACACGCCCTCCACTGATGCATCCAAACGCCAGTCGATCGACGCCAGCGTCGACGGCACCATGTCGCGCCTGTTCACCACCGTGAAGGGTTCGCGTGAACTCGTCTCCAAGGCGCGCGGCGTGCTGGTGTTCCCGTCGGTGCTGCAAGTAGGCTTCATCGTTGGTGGCCAGTACGGCGAGGGTGCGCTGCGTGTGGGAGGCAGCTCGGTGGGTTACTACAGCACGATTTCCGGTTCGTTCGGCCTGCAAGCGGGTGCGCAGTCGAAGGCTATCATCTTCCTGTTCATGACCCAGGACGCGCTCGACTCATTCCGCAAAGCCGACGGCTGGTCAGCAGGCGGCGACGCCTCCGTCGCGCTGGTGAAGATGGGCGCCAACGGCGCAATCGACACGACCACGGCAACCGCCCCGGTCGAAGTATTTATCCTGACTAACGCCGGCCTGATGGCTGACGTCTCGCTGCAGGGCACGAAGGTCTCGCGCCTGAAGATCTAGGCGCCCGCCGGATCCCGGGGCTCAGGTCCCGTATTGTTATGCAGCGGCAATAAAAAACGGCGATGCGCATTGCACGTCGCCGTTCTTTTTCATTGCGCAGCGCGAATCGCATAAGCCACGCACGCCACGCGAGTCACGCCGCTCAGCTCCCCGACGTATCGATCACCTTGAAGCGCGAACGCTTCTGTGCGCGAATCACCGACTGATACGCGTCCACATACTGTTGCGCCATGCGGTGTGACGTAAAGCGCTCTTCAAAACGTTGCCGCACACCCGCCCGCGGCATCTTATGCAGGCGATTGACGGCCGCCACCGCGCCGATCTCATCCTCGACGATAAAGCCTGTCACCCCGTCGTCCAGCACTTCCGGCACCGAGCCGCGGTTAAACGCGATCACCGGCGTGCCGCACGCCATGGACTCGATCATCACCAGACCGAACGGCTCTGGCCAGTCGATCGGGAAGAGCAGCGCATGGGCGCCCGATAGAAATTCGGCCTTCTGATCATCCGCAATTTCGCCGATGAACTCGACATGCGGCAAGTCCAGCAACGGCCGGATTTCGCGCTCGAAATATTCGCGGTCGGCGGCATCCACTTTCGCGGCGATCCGGATGGGCATTCCGCAGCGCCCGGCAATCCGGATCGCGGTATCGACCCGTTTTTCCGGCGAGATGCGGCCGAGAAACGCGAGGTACTTCTGCTCGACCGGTTGCGGCGTGTAGAGCTGCTCCGGCAAGCCGTGATAGACGGTGGTAAGCCACTTGGCCTGCGGCAACGGATGGCGCTGCGCGTTCGAAATCGAGATCACCGGCGCGGTGTTGAAGGTGTCGAATACCGGTTGCTGCTCGGGCAGGTCGAGGCGCCCATGCATGGTCGTAACGAAGGGCGTCTCCTGGCGCTTGAAGACCGAAAACGAGTAGTAATCGAGGTGAAAATGCAGCACGTCGAAGTTTTCGGCCTGGCGGCGCACCAGTTCCATCAACAGCATGTGGGGCGCGATGCGATCGCGGATCCCTGGATCCAGCCGCAGCGCGCGCGGCCATACGGCTTCGAGCTTGGCGCTCGTGACGGAATCACCGCTCGCGAACAGCGTCACGTCATGGCCGAGCTCGACGAGCGCCTCGGTGATGTAGGACACGACACGTTCCGTGCCGCCGTAGAGCTTTGGCGGCACCGATTCGGTCAGGGGGGCGATCTGCGCAATCTTCATATTTGTCTCCGTGAACTGACGGCTTGCGCTGATGGCGGTGCACGTCAGCGGCGCTAAACAGCTCAGCACCGTCCTTCTCCACCACTTCTCCAACTTCTCCATCAATGCGGCGAACGCCAGGTGTTCGCCTGCACCATCCGTATCAAAGCATTATTCATCAGGGTGTCACAAAAAGCCCTTGGCTTTGCAATTCCTGTGTGCTGTTACATTCAGCTTACATCCCACGACGCGCCTATTATCCACTGCGCGCCGGTTAACGCGCCGGCCATTTCCAGGCCGGCAGATCGCGATCGTCCGCATCGGCGATGCGCGTCGCGCCAAAGTGCTTCTCAAGGACGATCGACTGACTGCCGTCCTCCCGCTCGAGCGCCGCAATCAGCCGCGCCGCGTGCGACACAACCAGCACCTGGGAATGCGCGGAAGCCCGCGCGATCAGGCGTGCCAATGCCGGCAGCAGGTCCGGATGCAAGCTCGTCTCCGGCTCGTTCAGCACCAGCAGCGCGGGCGGACGCGGCGTGAGCAGCGCGGCCACCAGCAGCAGATAGCGCAAGGTGCCGTCCGAGAGTTCCGCGCCCTTGAGCGGCCGTAGCAAGCCATGCTGCTGCATCGACACTTCGAAGCGGCCGTCCTGCGTGGTGACATCGAGGCGTGAGCCGGGAAAGGCGTCGTCGATGGCGGCGTCGAGCGCCACGGGGTCGCCGATCTCGCGGATCGTTTGCAAGGCCGCGGCAAGGTCCGCACCGTCGTCAGACAGCACCGGCGTGTGCGTGCCGATCTGCGGCAGACGCGCGGCTGCTTCGGCATCGGTGCGGAAGTGGTCGTAAAAGCGCCACGAGCGGATCTGCTCGCGCACGGTGATCATTTCGGGGGCGGTCCGCGGGTCGGAGAACTCCGTCATCATGCTGTCGAAACTGGCGACAGGCTGAGGAATGGTTTGCCAGTCGCCCTGCTCGTCACGCGTGCGCAGCGCCGCGCCTTGCCGGTCGACCAGCAAGGCCGACGGACGCAGCACCGGACCGCTCCAGATGCACTCGCGTTTGATCGTGGGGTCGAGTGGAAACCAGGTCGCCTTATCGAGTGGCGGCAAGCCCAGATCGATCGCGTAACCGAACTCGTCGCCGGAAAAGCCAAGCCGCAAGCTCACCGGATCTTTGCGGCGCGTGCCCCCCACCGGCAACTCGCCGGCCAGCACTGCACGCGAGAAGCGTTCGGGCCCGGCCCACAACGTGGACTGCAAGCCACCCTCACGCGCCAGCGACGTAATCACGCCGCCGCGCGCAGTTTCGGCCAGCAGGCGCAGCGAGCGATACACACTCGATTTCCCGCTGCCATTCGCGCCCGTGATCACATTCAACTGCCCGAGCGGCACGATCAACTCGCGTAGCGACCGGTACCCCGCGATTGCCAGGGTTCTCAGCATGCGGCCGCCTTTCGGGCCGGCAGGCGCCGTCGGACCTTCGGTAAAACAACTTCGTTCAAACGCATCAATATCATTAGTTATGTCCGCCGCCTTTGCCTGGTTTCTGCATAGGCACGCTGCGCAAATCGTTCAGGAAGGTATCGCGCCACACACCGAGATCGTTCTTGCGCAGCGCCGCCATGTTGATCTCGTGACGCCGCTGGCGCGCATCGAGTGGCATTTGCAGCGCGCGCTGCAAGGCTTCGCACATGCCGATCGCGTCGTGTGGATTGACCAGCAGCGCGCCGCTCAACTCAGCCGCCGCGCCGGCGAAGATCGACAACACTAGCACGCCGGGATCGTCGGGATTTTGCGCGGCGACATACTCCTTCGCCACCAGGTTCATACCGTCATGCAAGGGCGTGACAAAGCCGATCTGCGACTCGCGAAACAGCGACATCAGCTTCCAGCGGTCGTACTGCTGATTCAGATAGCGGATCGGGGTGTAATCGAGGCCCGAATAACGGCCGTTGATGCGCCCCGCTTCGTATTCGAGATCCTGGCGGATCTTCTGATAGGTGGCGACGTCCGAGCGGGTGGGCGGCGCGATCTGCACCAGCGTGACGTTGCCGCGCCATTCCGGCGAGCGCTCCAGCAATTGCTCGAAGGCACGGAAACGCTCGACGAGCCCCTTCGAATAATCGAGCCGGTCGACGCTCATGATCAGCTTGCGGCCCTCCAGACTCTGCTTCAGTTCGAGTACGTGCTGGCGGCTTTCGTAGCGTTTGGCCTGTTCGGCGATTTCGTCGGGGAACACGCCGATCCGATAGACGCCCGTGCGCAGCTTGCGGCCGAAGGCCTCGACGTGGTTGCCCTCGCTCACGGTGCCGCGCGCGTGGCGCGTCACGTAGTCGTGGAAAGCGAGTTCGTCGGTGGCGGTCTGAAAGCCCAGCAGGTCATAGCAGGACAGCGATTTCACCAACTCTTCGTGCGGCGGAATGTTGAGCAGGATCTGCGGCGCGGGAAACGGAATGTGCAGGAAAAAACCGATGCGGTTCGTGATCCCTTCGGAACGCAGCGCTTCGGCGAACGGGATCAGATGGTAGTCGTGGATCCAAATCACGTCGTCGGGTTCGAGCAGCTTGATCAGCTTGTGCGCAAGCCATGCGTTGACGCGCCGGTAGCCCGCGTATTCTTCGCGCTCGTAGCGCGCGAGATCGTTGCGGTAGTGGAACACCGGCCATAGTGTGGCGTTCGAGAAGCCGCGGTAGTACTGGTCGTAATCCTTGCGCGTAAGGCCGACGGTCGCGAAGGTCACCGCACCGTCCTGCTCCAGCGTCGGCCCGGCATTGGCGACCGTCTCGCTCACCACGTCGCCGCTCCAGCCGAACCACACGCCTCCCGCATCTTTCAACGCGCCGAATACACCGACCGCGAGTCCGCCCGCGGACCCTTTGGTTTCCGTCGGCGTTGCGACACGATTCGACACGACGATCAGTCGGCCCATGTTGGTAGTCCTCCCTGGTTCGTACGGCACGGGGTTCGCTTATCACGCGCTCGCGGCATCTGCTCGTGGCGCCGGTTGTGACATTCCGGACGCTGTAGCATTTTGAGGACCCGAAGCGGGTAAAGCAGGCGACGCCGTGTCAGTTTGATGAGTTCAATCGACAGTTCGACTGCTTCGGCGCCCGGTCGGTTGCAGTCATTTTCGCGTGGGGCGGACGTGTTGTGCGTTGTGGATTGGGGAAAAGCTGCCTGGAGCAGTAGCGTTCGAAGGCGAACGGCCGGCTTTGAGCCGGCACGCAAGCGCATTTCCATACATGCGCCAGCCAATCCGTGTGACGTGCCCGATTCGGGCACGTGGCGCAGGCATCAGCCGCGATTCACGTCAGATTCGCGGGAACGACACACTCAGTTGCCGCTCTTGCAAGGAAAGGCCTTACCGAGCCCCAATGAGATCGCCGTGCTGGCGTTATAGCCCGCAACGATCGGGTTGTCCGCGATGTACTTGCGCACCGCGTCGGTGAGTTGCGCCGAGCGTGCGTCCGGCGGAAGGCAGAAGTACTGGCCGACGCGCGGCCCGGTCGTGCCGCCGATTGCGTCGATCGTGTTGAAGATGCCGTCGGCGGCGCCTTCGATATAGGCGGCGCACGCACTGCGCGAAGCCACATCGGTCTTCGTGCAAAGCTTGTTGAGGTCGCCTCCCGTAAACGCGGCTGCCGACAGGGGGACGGCAAGCGCGCTGGCGAAAATCAAGGCCCGCAGCATGGTGTTCCTTTCCAGGGTCGTTTATCAGGCGGTCTTGCGCCGCATCGAACCGGCGCGCCTCGTAGCGCGCCAAGTCGTCATTCTGCACTGTTTTGCGGAGCGGCAGGCATGCCGGCACCGCTATCTTCAGTCAAATTTGGTGGCCGGCATACCGGTGGCCGGCACTCCGGTGGCCGGCATTCCGGTGGCCGGCGAGTTCCATATTGCGGCAGCCGGTGTGCCGAAGCGCGGCGCACCGGATCTCCACTCAATTCACTTCTGCTGCATCTGCTGCAGGCGCGCCGTGAGTCCCTCGACCACGTCCGGCTCCTTGTAGGTCTTCGCGAAATCGAGCGCGGTCAAGCCGATCTGGTTCTTCACCGTGAGGTCCGCGCCGTTGTCGAGCAGCAACTTTACCGTCGACACATGACCGCCGCGTGCGGCCATCATCAGCGGCGTGGTGCCGTTCGGCGAGCCGGCGTCGACATAGGCCGAGTGATCGAGCAGTACCTTGACGATGTCGTCGTGGCCGTTCGCCGCCGCGTAGTGCAGCGGCGCCCAGCCCTTCTTGTTGACTTCGGCGTCCTTCGCGATCAGCAGGTTGACGAAGTCGAGGTCGCCGTTCAGCGCGGCCATCATCATCGCGTTCTCGCCGGCCTTGTCCTGGATCTCGATGTTGGTCTTCGGATTGGCGAGCAGCGCGGCGCCCACCTTGTCCGACTTCTCGCGCGCGGCGATCACCAGCAGCGGGTAGCCCTGATTGTCGACGCTATTCGGGTCCATACCCTTGGCAAGCAGCTTGTTGACGCCGTCGACGTCGTCGAATTTAACCGACTTGATGAGCGAGTCGATCGGCGCGGCCTGAACCGGAGCCGCGACTAGCGAACTCAGAGCAGCGCAGACGAGCGCGGCGGCCAACGCAAGGCGCGACGCGCTGCGGCGCGCCGAGCCGAGGGCCGTTTGCACTGCTGAAGTCTCTTGCAACACCACGGTCGAAGTCGAGTAATTTGTCATATTCTGCTTTAGGAAACGTCCCTATCCTACTGATATATAGAAACTTTATAAATCACACACCGGCCGGCGAAGGTATCTTGAAGAGCCGGAAGAAGTTTTCTGTCGTGGCGGCGGCCAGCGCCGTATCCGGTATGTCGCGCTGTTGCGCGATGAAGCGTCCGACATAACTTACGTACGCAGGTTCATTAGGCTTGCCGCGATATGGCACCGGGGCGAGGTACGGCGAGTCGGTTTCGATCAGCAAACGATCGAGCGGGACGCGGCGCGCAACATCCTGCACGTCGGTCGCGCTCTTGAACGTGACAATGCCCGACAGCGAAATGTAAAAATTCTGCGCCAGTGCCTGCTCGGCAACCGCCCACGGCTCGGTGAAGCAATGCATGACGCCGCCCGGCTCGCTCGCGCGCTCCTCGGCCATGATGCGCAACGTATCTTCAGCGGACGAACGCGTGTGGATGATCAGCGGCTTCCCGGTGGCGTGCGCCGCGCGAATATGGGTACGAAAACGCTCGCGCTGCCACTCCATATCGGCGATCGTGCGGCCTTCCAGACGGTAGTAATCGAGACCGGTCTCGCCGATCGCGACCACCTTAGGATGCGCGGCCAGTTCGATGAGCTCGGCGAGGCTCGGCTCGCGCATGTCCTCGTGATCCGGGTGCACCCCGACCGACGCGAACACGTTCTCGTGCCGGCTGGCGATCTCCAGCACGGACGGCAGCGTCTCCAGGTCGACCGAGACGCACAGCGCATGCGTGACCGAATGGCTGCGCATGTTCTCGAGCACCTGCGGCAGGCGGTCGGCGAGTCCTTCGAAGTTGATATGGCAGTGCGAATCGACAAACATGATGATGTCCTGCTGATAAATAGCGTGAGGTGAATCTGGCCGTCAGTCCGGCTGCAAATCAGACCGCAGTTGCCGTGTCGAGCCGTTTGCCGAGAATCACCAGATCGCGCTCCACGCCGTCCAGCACCGCGACGCGCGGCAGCGATCCCCACGTGTCGAAACCAAAGCTGCGGAACAGGCGCAGGCTTGCTTCATTGTGGCCGAAGATAAAACCCAGTACGGTGTCGATGCCGAGCGCCGGCGCCGCCGCGAGCGAAGCCGCCAGCAACTGCTTGCCGAGCCCCTTGCCGCGCGCCCTTTCGTCCAGATAGATACTGACTTCGGCGGTACGCAGATAGGCCGGGCGCCCGTAGAAATCCGAGAAGCTCAGCCACGCGATCACGCGGCCGGGATGTTGCTCATCTTCCACCACCCACAGCGGACGCTTTTGCGGGCCATGGGCATGAAACCAGGCCAGACGGCTTTCGACGCTCACCGGCTCGAGATCGGCGGTGACTTGCCGCGACGGCACGGTCGAATTGTAGATGGCGACGATCGCGGGCAGATCGTCGAACGTGGCATCGCGGTAAGAAAGGCTCATGGTGCTTGGACGTGAGGTGGGATACGAATCGAATCAGCGGACGGATGCACGAAGCGGCACAACGCGGTAAAGCGCCCCGCCCTGAGCAAATCGTCCGGCATCAAAAGACTTATGCGAATAGCTCGCGATAACCAATAAACAGTTCTTCAAACACCAGGCGCGCATTCAGCGGGTGGTTCTCGACCGCGCGCTGGCGCGTCACGGTGCGCATGAAACGCGCGAACGCGCTGGCGTCGGCTTGCGATGCGCAGCGCGACAACGCCGTCGACGCCTGCGGAAAATAGCGCGGCGCGCCGGCCGTGCGCTGCGCCAGCAAATCGTACATCCAGCGCTGCAACCAGCCGAGCACCAGCGGCACCGGCAGCTTCTGCAGCGCCTCGCCGCAGGCAAAGGCGTCGCATTCGGCGCCGGCGGCCAGTTGCTTCAGGGTCCAGTCACGCAGCGTGCGGTTCTCGTCGCTCGCCAGTGCAAGGGCCGTGAGCGGCGCACCGCCGGCCTCGGCGAGCAGCGCGGGAGCTTCGGCGACGCCTTGCGCGGCGAGCCACTTCGTGGCGACCTCCGGCGCGGGCATCGTCATGGGCCATTGGCGGCAACGGCTGATAATCGTGGGCAGCAGACGGTCGATGCGCGCCGACACCATCAGGAACACCACACCCGCCGGCGGTTCTTCGAGCGTTTTCAGGAGGGCGTTGGCCGCGGCAATGTTCAGGCCCTCGGCGGGATACAACACCACCACCCGCGCACCGCCACGGTGCGAACCGACGCCGACGAAATCGAGCAGCCCGCGAATCTGCTCGATCTTGATTTCCTTGCTGGGCGCACGGGTCTTCTTGCCTTCGTCGCCTTCGGCCTTCTCGGCTTTTTCGTCCGCGGCATTGGCGAGACCCGCTTCGGCAGCCAGCGCCTCGGGGACGACAATCCGATAGTCCGGATGATTGCCCTGCGTGAACCAGTTGCATGCCACGCACGTGCCGCAGGGCTCGCCGTTGGCCTGCTGAGCTTCACACAGGAGTCCTTGGGCGAGGTGCTGCGCGAAGCGCAACTTGCCGATCCCTGCCTGCCCATGCAGCAACAAGGCGTGCGGCCAATGTCCACGCAACTGCTGCAGGCGATTCCAGTCATCGGCTTGCCACGGATAAATCATCGTTTCTCTTTTAAATCAATCGATTGACAACGCCTCTTGAGACACTAGACGAGCTTCATCGATGTTATGAGTCAGAATTATATTCTTTTAAAATCAAAGAACTGCAATCAATTCTTCAAGTTGCTTCTGAATTCGCGCGATGCTCTGCGAAGAGTCAATGATAGCGAACCGGTACGGTGCTTCTTCCGCGCGGCGCAGATATTCGGTACGGGTGCGGTTGAAAAACGCCTCCGATTCGCTTTCGAAACGGTCTGGGTCGCGCGCGGCACTGCGCCGTTCGTTGGCGATTTCCGGCGCCAGATCGAACAACACGGTCAGATCCGGCTGAAAACCGCCCTGCACCCAGCGTTCAAGCGTTTCCAGCTTGTCGCGCGGCAGGCCGCGGCCGCCGCCCTGATAGGCGAAGGTCGCATCCGTGAAACGGTCGGACAGCACCCAGTCGCCGCGCGCCAGCGCCGGCTCGATGACTTCGGCCAGATGCTGGCGGCGCAGCGCGAACATCAGCAATGCCTCGGTTTCGAGGTCCATTTTCTGATGCAGGACGATCTCGCGAATCTGTTCGCCGAGCGCCGTGCCGCCCGGCTCGCGCGTCATCACGACCGAGCGGCCGGCGCTTGCCACCTTCTCTTCGAGGCGCTCGCGAAACCAGCTCAGATGGGTGGTCTTGCCGGCACCGTCGATGCCCTCAAACGTTATGAATTTGCCCCGCGCCATCATTGCCCTCGAATGTATTTGTCCACGGCCTTGTTGTGATCGCCGAGGGTGTCAGAAAAGATACTGCTGCCGTCGCCGCGCGATACGAAGTAGAGCGCGGTGGATTGCGCCGGGTTCATCGCCGCCTGCAGCGATGCGACACCGGGCAGCGAGATGGGCGTTGGCGGAAGCCCCATCCGGGTGTACGTATTGTAGGGAGTGTCGGTCTGCAGATCCTTTTTGCGGATGCGGCCTGTGAAGCTGTCGCCCATGCCGTAGATAACGGTGGGGTCGGTTTGCAGCGGCATGCCCACGCGCAGACGGTTTGCGAATACCGCCGCCACCATCGGCCGGTCCGTTGGCTTGCCGGTTTCCTTTTCGATGATCGACGCCATCGTCAACGCATCATACGGGGTCTTGTACGGCAGGTTCGGCGCCCGCGCGGCCCACGCTTCGTCCAGCCGTTGCCGCATCAGACGGTACGCGCGGCGATAGATGTCCAGATCGCTGGTGTTCTTGTCGAACAGATAGGTGTCCGGGAAGAACAGCCCTTCGCCATTGCCGATCGATGCTTCCGGCGCGTTGATCGCGTTCATCAGGTCGGTATCGCTCATGCCGGCCGTGTCGTGCCTGAGCGCCGGATTGGCGTCCAGTTCGGCCCGCATGCGCTTGAAAGTCCAACCTTCGATAATGGTCGCCACGTATTCGTTGACGTCGCCCCGGGCGATTTTCTGCAGCACTTCGTATGGCGTGACGCCCGTCTTGAACTCGTAGTTGCCGGATTTCAACTCGCTTTGCAGCCCGAGCAGGCGCGTCATGAGCACGAACAGTTCAGGCTCGACCGGCACGCCGCCGCGAATCAGCTGCAGCGTGACGCTGCGCAGGCTGCTATGCGGTTTGACGGTGACGTCGAGTTGCGCGGGGGTCAAATCGAGTGGACTGGTGGCCCAGTGATATCCGCCTGCGATTGCGGCTGCGGCCAGCACAATGACAATTGAGCCGGCGACGAAACATTTCTTCAGAAGGGACATGCGAAACGTGGCTGGGTTGGACCTCATATAATACTTGTTTGCCTTAGCTAAAGTCAGAATTGACTGTTCTCGGAATCCATGAACACACCGCTCGCTACCGCTTCAGGCACGCCCTCCGTCACTCCTGCAGTTGCGCCCTCCGGCGCTGTGGCCACGGCCCAGGCTGCCGCATCTGCCGCACTCCCTACGCTGCCGCGCCCCGCCGCCGATGAATTCGACGCCGTCATCCAGCAAGGCGCTTACATGCCGCTCACGCAGTTCGGCGTGATCGACGCGACCGGCGACGACGCGGCGAGCTTCCTGCATGGCCAGTTGACCAACGACACCCAGCATCTCGATGCCGCCAATGCGCGCCTCGCGGGCTATTGCTCGGCCAAGGGCCGGCTGCTGGCGTCGTTGCTGACGTGGCGCACGGGCGAGACGATCCGCCTGCTGGTGTCGAAGGATCTGCAGGCCGCCGTGCAGAAGCGGCTGTCCATGTTCGTCCTGCGCGCCAAGGCAAAACTGGCGGACGCGAGCGGCGAGCTGGCGGTGGTGGGCCTCGCGGGCGACGTGCGCAAAGCGCTTTCCGGCGTGTTCGACGCGCTGCCTGACGGCGTGCATGTGCAGGTGGACGGCACGGCGGGCTCGCTGATTCGCGTGCCGGACGCGCTCGGCCGGCTGCGCTATCTGTGGATCGGCCCGAAGGCCGCGATCGAGACGTATCTGCCGATGCTCGACGAAAAGTTGAAACGCGTGTCGCCGGCGGTATGGGATTGGCTCGACATTCGTGCCGGCGAGCCGCGCATCACTCAACCGGTGGTTGAGCAGTTCGTGCCGCAAATGGTCAATTTCGACGTACTAGGCGCGGTCAATTTCCGCAAAGGCTGCTATCCCGGTCAGGAAGTGGTGGCCCGCAGCCAGTATCGCGGCACGATCAAGCGGCGCACCTCGCTCGCGAACGTGGCGGGTGAACTGGATACGGTCAAGGCCGGCGTGGAGTTGTTCCACTCGGACGATCCGGGCCAGCCGTGCGGCATGGTGGTGAACGCGGCGTCGGCGCCGGAAGGTGGTGTCGACGTGCTGGTGGAGATCAAGCTGGCGGCGCTCGAAGGCGGCTCGATGCACCTTGGCGCGGCGGACGGTCCGGCACTGACGTTCCTGCCGTTGCCATACGGCTTGCCTACCGAAGTCTAAGCATCCGAACCGCAGCGGCGCAGCAATCAGGCGCCGCTTTTTTTATTGCTCCGGCTCCTCCACCGCCCTCACCGGGAGACTGCCCCCGATGTGCCTGATCGTTTTCGACTGGCGACCCGATGCGCTCGACGGGCCGCTCTTCACACTCGCGGCGAATCGCGACGAATTCTTCCGCCGCACCGCCGAACCGATCAGCTGGTGGCATGACGCGCCGACCGTACTGGCCGGCCGCGATCTGGTGGGCGGCGGCACATGGCTCGGCATGTCGCGCGACGGCCGCTTCGCCGCGCTGACCAATTACCGCGCGCCACATGAAATGCGCGCCGATGCGCCGACCCGCGGCACGCTGGTCAGCGACTGGCTCACCGGCTCCGCGCAAGGCGCGGCCAACGGCAAGGGCAATAGCAAGGGCCGGCACGAAACGCCACTCGGCTATCTGCAACACGTCGCGCAAACCGGCGAGATCTACAACGGCTTCAATCTGCTGGTCGGCGACTGGACGCGCCGCGAGCTCGGCTGGTATTGCAACCGCTCGAACATCGCGCCCACGCTGCTCGCGCCGGGCACGCACGGCATCTCGAATGCGGTGCTCGACACCGCATGGCCGAAGCTGGTCAAGAAACGCACCGAACTGGCCACGATGCTCACGCGCGACGCGATGCCGCCGCTCGAACGCCTGATCGATCTGATGCGCGATCCACGTCTCGCGCGCGATGACGAACTGCCGTCCACCGGCATTCCGCTCGAACGAGAGCGTGCCTTGTCGGCGGCGTTCATCGAAACGCCGGAGTACGGCACGCGCGGCACGACCGCGGTGCGCGTGGTCGCGCATGGCGAGGTTATCAGCGTAGCGGCGGCGGAACGCAGCGACGACAACGGCTCGCACCGGATCGTGCGGCCCGGCGACTTCGAGCGAAGCTTTGCGTTCAACGTTGAACGCGAGATTGCCTGAGGCACGGCGATCATTCGACGCCGAATGCCACCCGCAATGCCGCGGCGGCATCCGAGTGCGCCCGCGCGACATCGGGGACGTAGCCGCCCATCTTGAAGAACTCGTGAATCATGCCGGGATAGCGCTTCAGGGTGACCTGATTGCCCGCCGCGCGCAATTTTTCCGCATACGCATCGCCCTCGTCGCTTAAGGGATCGTATTCGGCGGTCGCGATCCATGCCGGTGCGAGGCCGCTGAAATCGGGCGCCCCACGCGTGCCGTCGAGCGGCGCGAAACGCCAGTCGTCGCGGTCGCTCTTATCGCGCACGTATTGATCGAAGAACCATTGAATCGTCTCGCCCGACAGCAGGAAGCCGTCGGCGAGGCGCGCGTGCGAATCGGTTTGCTGGTGGCCGGTGGCGCCCGGATAGATCAGCAATTGCAGCATCAGCTTGATGCCCGCATCGCGTGCGAGGACCGCACACACCGCGGCCAGGGTGCCGCCCGCGCTATCGCCGCCCACGGCCAGCCGCTCTGCGTCGATTCCATATTCGGCGGCATGCGCGTGCAGCCACGTCAATGCATCGAATGCGTCTTCAACGGCGGTGGGGAATTTGTACTCGGGCGCGAGCCGGTAATCGACCGACAGCACCGCACAACGCCCGTCGCGTGCGAACATCCGGCACAACGCGTCGTGCGTATCGACACTGCCGACCGTGAAGCCGCCGCCGTGAAAATACACCAGCGCCGGCATCGGCTCGGCCCAGCTCGGCTCGACAGGTTGATAAAGACGCGCGCGAATCGCCGCGCCGTCGCGCGTCGGCACGCTCAGGTCTTCGACCCCGAACATGGGTGCGCTTGCGATCTCCAGAATCGGTGCGCTTTTCTCATAGGACGCACGCGCCTGTTGCGGGCTCATCTCGTGAAGCTGCGGGCGTTTCGCCCGCGCGATCATGTCGAGTATCTGCTCGATCTTCGGATTCAGCGGCATTGGGTTTCTGGCGGCGCGTGGGCGCTGGGCATCAAGGGGGCGTTAAGGGATAGAAACTGGTGGATAAAACCCGCGAAAAAGTCAGGGCAAGCGGCAAAAAACACAGCGGCAAACGGCCCGTGTGATGCCACACGCCCCTAGCCCACGTTCTTCACTTCGGGCTTCAGCGACATCGGATCCGTAGGGTTGCGCAACTGCTCGATATCCTCGTGACGCAGCTTCACCGTCGCCATGATGCCCGGATGCGTGATGATGTAAAAACGTCGCGCGGCGATCGCTTCGAACGTAATGTCGGCAACGTCGGTCGCGCTCAGCTTGCCCGCTTGCACCGCCCGCTGCAATTGCTTGCCGGCGGCGATCTGCGAGCGAGTCGGTCCGCTCGCGTTGCGCAGTTCAGTAGGCCGCGCGCGTTCCGCGTCGGCGATACCGGTCGGCACGAAGGCCGGACACAACAACGAACAGCCGACCTCGCCGCCACCGGCCGCCGATTCTGGCTTGCCTGCCTGCGCGATTTGCAGGTCGTGATAAAGCGTCTCGGTGAGCGACACCACGGCGTGCTTCGAGGCGTTGTAGACGCCCATCGCGGGTGGCGACAGCAAGCCCGCCACCGACGCCGTGTTGACGATATGCGCGGGCTCGTTCTGCCTCAGCATGATCGGCGTGAAGGCACGCACGCCGTGCGCAACGCCCATCACGTTGACATTGAACACCCACGCCCAATCGTTCGCCGAGCTTTCCCAGAGGAAGCCGCCCGAGCCCACGCCAGCGTTGTTGAACAGCAGATGCACCTTGCCGAACGCGTCGAGCGCCGCTTGCGCGAGCGCTTCGACCTGGGCCGCGTCGGACACGTCCGTCGGCACGCCGATTACCTCGACGCCGTCGGCGCGCAATGCGTCGACGGTTTGAACAAGCGCCTCGGGATTCAGGTCGGCGAGCACGAGCTTCATGCCGAGCGATGCGCCCTTCTCCGCAAACGCCCGGCCGAAACCGCTTGCTGCCCCCGTGATCACCGCTACCTTGCCGGCGAATTCGAACATCGTTTCTCTCCTGCGTTTATCGGCCCGGAATTATCCACCGGAAAGCGTCAGCCGATACGGCGACCGGCTGAGCCTCATCGATCTCTATCGCATGCGCGGCTGGACAGCCGCCGCGCTCAAATCAGCTTGACGAGCTGCTTGCCGAAGTTCTTGCCCTTCAGCAAACCGATGAACGCCTCGGGCGCCGCATCGAGCCCTTGCGCGATGGTCTCGCGATATTGCAGTTTTTTCTGCGCGACCAGCGTGCCGAGCTGCTTGAGCGCTTCGGGCCACACCTCCATATGCTCGCTGACAATGAAGCCCTGCACCAGCAGACGCTGCGTGAGCATCAGCGACGGGTGCTTGAGCGGCAGCGGCTGGCCGTCATAACCGGCGATAAACCCGCACAACGCGATGCGTCCAAAGGCGTTCATGCGCGCGAGCGTAGCGTCGAGCACTTCGCCGCCGACGTTCTCGAAGTAGCCATCGACGCCGTCCGGCGTCACGGCCTTGAGGTCCTGATACAGGTTGCCTGCCTTGTAGTCGACGCACGCGTCAAAGCCAAGCGTCTCGACCACGTAGCGGCACTTATCCGCGCCGCCTGCGATACCGACCGCACGTGCCCCGGCCAGCTTCGCCAGTTGGCCGACCACGCTGCCCACCGCGCCGCTTGCCGCGCTGACCACCACGGTATCGCCCGCTTTCGGCGCGATGATCCGGTTCAGGCCGTACCAGGCCGTGACGCCCGGCATGCCGACCGGGCCAAGATATGCCGACAGCGGCACGTGCGTGTCGTCGACTTTCTGCACACCCGCGCCGTTCGAGGTGCCGTATTCCTGCCAGCCGAACATCGCGACCACCTTGTCGCCGACCGCGAATTTCGGATTCTTCGACTCGACCACCTCGCCCACCGTGCCGCCGATCATCACTTCGTTCAGTGGTTGCGGGGCTGCATACGATTTGCTGTCGTTCATGCGGCCGCGCATGTACGGATCGAGCGACAGAAAGTGATTGCGCACGCGAAATTCCCCGTCGGCAAGCGGCGCAAGCGGGGTTTCGACGAGCTTGAAGTTATCGGGCGTGACAGCACCTTGTGGGCGCGAAGCCAGCACGAGTTGACGGTTGATCTGGGGCATGACGGTCGTCTCCATGGGTTACCGATGTGATCGGCGAGTGATTCGAACGAACGGTGTATGCAGTAACGGATCCGGCGCGCAGCGGGCTCGCTGCGCGCCATTCATCCGCCGATTAGCTGTCGCTGGGACCGGGTTTCGCCGACGGGTCGCTGCGTAGACGCTGTTGCGTCACGTCGCGTCCCACGGCAAGACGCCGCATATATTTGAAGGTGCCGAGCGCCTTGGCGACGAAGTGGCCCTCGCTATCGCGGATCTCGCCTTCGCAATAGGCCATGGTGGTCGAGCGATGCAGCACGCGGCCGGTGGCGCGCAATTCGCCGCGGCCCGGCTGCATGAAGTTGACCTTCATCTCGACAGTGACGACGCCAATACCGTCGCCGGCCAGGCTGCGCGCGGCCATCGCGAGCGCGACGTCGGCAAGCGTCATGGTTACGCCGCCGTGCGCAACGTCCCACGTGTTCATGTGGTCGTGCTGCAGCGGCAACACGATTTCGCTGACGCCGTCGGCAACCGAGACGAGTTGCGCGCCCAACCGGTCGACGAACGGGCTTTCGGGCAGCGACGCAGCGCCCGCTTTAGATGAAGATGATTCGGTCATTGCTGATTTCAGATTCCGTAGTCGGCGCATTCGCCCGACGCACGCGGTGCGCCTGAAGTGAATATCCGCGGGTTTCGGGCTGCCCGGACGTGCGCTCGACGGCGCACACGTGCAGCAGGAAATGATAACCGCTATGGGGTTCGCGCATGCGCCGCCATCCGTGCCGCCAGCCGCCCCAAACTGCGCACCGCTTCGTCGGCCCGGTCGAGATCCGTACTCGGGCAACTGAGGCGAATGAAATGATCGAAGCGCCCTGCGTTCGAAAACACCGTACCCGGCATCACGCGAATGCCTTCGTCCAACGCCGCTTCGAAAAAAGCGGAGGACGACACGTGACGCGGCAACTCGATCCAGTAGAACATCCCGCCGCCCGGTGGCGTGAAGCGCGTTCCGTCAGGGAACGATGCGGCGATCGCCGCGGCCATACGTTCGCGCTGAATCCGCAGCCGGTCGCGCAAACGCCGCAAATGCCGCTCATACGCATTCGTTTCCAGAAATTCGGCGAGCACGACTTGCGACAACTGCTCGTTATGGCGCGACTGCGTGAACTTCAGCATGGCGACGCGCCGATGCCAGCGTCCGCCGTTGATCCAGCCGACCCGCATGCCGGGCGCGAGCGTTTTGTTGAACGACGTGCAATGGATCACCGTGCCGTCGGTGTCCCAGGACTTCAACGACCTGGGCGGCTGAGCAGTGTCGACCAATTCGCGGTAGGGATCGTCTTCGATCAGCGCAATGCCGGCACGCGAACACAGTTCGACGAGCCGGGCCTTGTGCGTGTCGGGCATGACGCTGCCGAGCGGATTCTGCAGATTCGGCACGACCACCACCGTCCTGATATCCGGATGCGTTTGCAGCGCGAACGCCAGCGCTTCGACGGCGATGCCGGTGGTCGGGCTGGCCGGGATTTCGAGCGCCCGCAGGCCGAGGCTTTCGAGCACCTGCAGCAAGCCGAAGAAGCACGGCGATTCCACCGCGACCGTGTCGCCCGGCTGCGTTACGGCGCGCAAGGCCAGGTTCACGGCTTCGATGCCGCCGTGGGTCATGATCACGTCGTCCGCGCCGATCTGAATGCCGACGTCGAGCGCGCGGCGCGCAATGATCGCGCGCAATTCGGGATCGCCCTGATCGTGGCCGGCCGTGGTCAGCAAGGTCGGCCGGCGGCGCAATGCGCGCAACGCGGCTTTTTGCAAGGCATCCGTGGGGTAAAGGTCGGGCGACGCAGTCGAGCCGCCGAGATTCAACGCGTCGGGATAGCGCTGGAATTTCGACACGATCGCGGAAATCGCCGAATGGATGCCGACGAACTGCGCGGCGCCGGGGGCGGCCGCGAGATCCGGCTCGGTGGCGGCCGGCAACGTAGCCGCTTGCCGGGCGCGCACAAAGTAACCGGCGCGTGGCCGGGCGTCGATGAGCGCGTCGCGTTCCAGCGTGCGATAACTTTCGGTCGCCGTCGCGAGGCTCACGCCGTGCCGCTGCATGAACGCGCGCATCGACGGCATGCGGTCGCCGGGACGCAGCACGCCTTTATCGATCGCATGGCGGTATTGGTCGGCCAGTTGGCGGTAGAGGGGACGGCCATCCGTGGGGCGGCCATCCGCGGGGCGGCCATCCGCAGGGCTGCCGTCCACGCGCTGTTCCTCCAGCGGCAAAACCGCTGTCGGCGCCTCGGGCATGGAAAGAGAAGAGTTCATGAACCGATGGTGCGGACAGTTCGTGCGCGGCGACAGATACACATCGGCCTGATTCCAACCGATACAGCACACTGAAACCTCGCTTTGTACCGGTTCACATAGTCCATTGCTGCGCCTGTTTTCACGTGGACGAACTCAATAAGCTTTGTGGCATGGAAACGGTTTAAAGGAGTCGATCATGCCCGCTGCAGCACCTCGCCCCGATTTGTCCCGCGCTGCCGCCACCTGCCGCGTCGCGGCCGGCCAGATGGCCGTACACAATCTGCGCGCACGCACCTCGATCGTGGCCGTCGAAGGCGATCTGCAACTCGACTTCCGCGATCACGCCCTCGCGTGGCTCGGCGATACCGTCCCGCTCACCTCGCTCGCGCTGCACGAAGGCGAATGCTATGTCACGCCACAGCGTGGCGTCGTAACGATCAGCACCACGGATGCGCGATCCGCGGTGTTCGCCGTCCAGCCGTGCCGCGCCGAAAACGAGTGGCTCGCTTACCTCATTCAAGCCGGGCGCAATCTGGCGCGCCTCGTCAAAACGCGACTGCGGCGCGCCATCTGATACATCCCTACCGGTGCGTGACCGGGGCGCTCTGCCCGGTCACGCGCCTGATCACACCACTTCAAACAAACCTGCCGCGCCCTGGCCGCCACCGATACACATCGTCACGACGACCAGCTTCGCGCCACGCCGCTTACCTTCGATCAACGCGTGGCCGGTCAGGCGCGCGCCCGATACGCCATACGGATGGCCCACCGCGATCGCGCCGCCGTTAACATTCAGACGGTCGTGCGGAATGCCGAGCTTGTCGGCGCAATACAGCACCTGCACCGCGAACGCTTCGTTCAGCTCCCACAGGTCGATATCTTCGACCTTCAGGCCGGCCTGCTTGAGCAGTTTCGGCACGGCGAACACCGGGCCGATGCCCATCTCGTCCGGCTCGCAACCGGCCACCGCGAAGCCGCGGAAAATACCGAGCGGTTGCAGACCTTCGCGCTCCGCAACTTTCGCGTTCATCACGACACAAGCCGACGCGCCGTCCGAGAACTGGCTCGCATTGCCTGCCGTAATCACGCCGCCGGGCATCGCGGTGCGAATCTTCGACACACCTTCGAGCGTCGTGTCGGCACGAATGCCTTCGTCGGCGCTGACTGTCACTTCCTTCGTGAAGAGACGCCCGCTCGCTTTGTCGGCGACGCCGGCCAGCACCGTCAGCGGCACGATCTCGTCCTTGAACTTGCCGGCTTCGAGCGCGGCCGCGGCGCGCTGTTGCGAGCGCACCCCGTACTCGTCCTGACGTTCCTTCGAGATCGAGTAGCGCTTCGCGACGTTCTCGGCGGTCTGCAGCATCGACCAGTAGATTTCCGGCTTGTTCTTGCTGAGCCAGCCTTCGGCCATCATGTGGCGATTCATCTCGTTCTGCACGCACGAGATCGACTCCACGCCACCCGCGACGAATACATCGCCCTCACCGGCGATCACGCGTTGCGCGGCCAGCGCGATCGTCTGCAAACCGGACGAGCAGAAGCGGTTCACCGTCATGCCCGGCACGCTGACCGGCAAACCGGCGCGCAGTGCGATCTGGCGCGCGATGTTGGCGCCCGTCGCGCCTTCCGGATTCGCGCAGCCCATGATCACGTCTTCGATGCGCGCCGGGTCCAGCTTCGCGCGCTCGACGGCGGCCTGCGTCACATGCCCGCCGAGCGTCGCGCCGTGCGTCATGTTGAAACCGCCGCGCCATGATTTGGCCAGGCCCGTGCGGGCGGTGGATACGATTACGGCATCAGTCATGCATCTCTCCTGTGTCGACCCGAGTTAGCGCTTTAGCTGTCGACCCGAGTTGGCGCTTTAGCGCTTACTCGGGTCCCATGCAAAGCTCTTACTCGGGTCCCATGCCAGTTGGCTGGTCCTTCCAGATGTTGATGGTGGGCGCGCCGGCGGATCGCTCGGTCGCCCCACTTCACTCATTTCAGTCGTTCGCTCGTTGAGCCCGAGCGGCGGCGCTTCAGCCGTTGAACCCACGGCCCTTGGCCGCCAGCTCCGCGATGCTCGGCGCCAGTTGCCACGCGTCGCCATTCGGCCGCGACGCATAGCGGCGAATCGCACGCTCGACGTTGTAGAGGCCGACCGTATCCGCGTACAGCATCGGGCCGCCGCGATAGAGCGGGAAGCCGTAGCCGGTCAGATAGACCATGTCGATATCCGACGCCTTCGACGCAATGCCTTCCTCGAGAATCTTCGCGCCTTCATTGACGAGCGCGAACACGAGACGCTCGACGATTTCCTCGTCGCTGATCTTGCGGCGCTCCGCGTTGGTTTCCTTCGAGAACGCTGCGATCATGTCGTCGACCACTTTCGACGGATACGCAGTACGGTCCCCCGCCTTGTAGTCGTACCAGCCACCGCCGGTCTTCTGCCCGAAGCGGCCGGTCTCGCACAGACGGTCGGCAATCTTCGAGTAGTGCATGTCGGGATGTTCCTGATAGCGGCGCTTGCGAATCGCCCAGCCGATGTCGTTGCCGGCCAGGTCGCTCATGCGGAACGGGCCCATCGCAAAGCCGAACTTCTCGATTGCCTTGTCCACCTGCGCGGGCAATGCGCCTTCTTCGAGCATGAAGAGCGCCTGGCGGATGTACTGCTCGATCATCCGGTTGCCGATGAAGCCGTCGCACACGCCCGAGACCACCG
Organism: Paraburkholderia sp. BGA-UO-ETr-F12; assembly: GCF_059567945.1. Taxonomy (NCBI): domain Bacteria; kingdom Pseudomonadati; phylum Pseudomonadota; class Betaproteobacteria; order Burkholderiales; family Burkholderiaceae; genus Paraburkholderia; species Paraburkholderia sp. BGA-UO-ETr-F12. The sequence continues at coordinate 52,752 of NZ_JCAQOZ010000030.1, forward strand.
CGGTTTTCTTGATCTTCTTTGCGAGCTTCATGACGGTGGCGAGCACGTCTTTCGCCGTGGCCTTGCCGCGCACCACTTCGAGCAGCTTCATCACGTTGGCCGGGCTGAAGAAGTGCATGCCGACCACGTCTTGCGGGCGCTTCGTGAAAGCGGCGATCTTGTCGACATCCAGCGTCGACGTGTTCGACGCGAGGATCGCATCGGGTTTCGCTACTTCGTCCAGACGCTTGAACACCTGCTCCTTGACGCCGAGTTCTTCGAACACCGCTTCGACGATCAGGTCGGCGTTTTTCAGATCGTCGTAGGAAAGTGTCGGCGTGATCAAGGCCATGCGCTGTTCCAGCGCTTCGGGCTTGAGCTTGCCCTTCTTGACGGTGGCTTCGTAATTCTTGCGGATCGTGGCGAGACCGCGATCGAGTGCTTCCTGCTTCGTTTCCAGCAGCGTGACCGGAATGCCGGCGTTGATGAAGTTCATCGCGATGCCGCCGCCCATCGTGCCGGCGCCGATCACGGCCACCTGCTTGATGTCGCGCACCGGCGTATCCGCCGGCACATCGGGAATCTTGCTCGCCGCGCGTTCGCCGAAGAATGCGTGACGCAGTGCGTGGCTTTCCGGCGTTTGCACGAGCGCGACGAAGCATTCGCGTTCGAACGCGAGGCCCTTGTCGAAACCGTTCTGCACGCCCGCTTCCACGGCGTCGATACACTTCAGCGGAGCCGGGAAATTCTTCGCCATCGCGGCAACCGTATTGCGCGCGAACTGGATGAAACCGGCGGCATTCGGATGCTCGATCTTGCGGTCGCGCACCTTCGGATGCGGGCCGGCCTGTGCCCCGACCTTGCGGGCAAACGCGAGCGCCGCTTCAGCCAGATCGCCTTCCACGACCTGGTCGAACAGACCCGAATCGGCCAGCTTCTCCGAAATCACCGGCGCGCCGGAGACGATCATGTTGAGCGCGGCTTCAAGGCCAATTGCGCGCGGCAGACGCTGCGTGCCGCCCGCGCCCGGCAGGATGCCGAGCTTCACTTCCGGCAGCGCGATCTGCGCGCCAGGTGCGGCGATGCGGTAATGCGCGCCGAGCGCAAGTTCAAGGCCGCCGCCCATGGCAACGCTATGAATCGCGGCGACAACCGGCTTGGCGCTCCCTTCGACGGCCTTGATGACCGTGTGGAGGGTCGGCTCCTGGGTCGCCTTCGGCGTGTTGAATTCAGTGATATCGGCGCCGCCAGAAAAGGCTTTGCCGGCGCCCGTCAGCACGATCGCCTTGATGGCCGGGTCGTTCTGCGCGCGCTCGATCCCTTCGACGATACCGGCTCGCGTCGAAAGGCCGAGGCCGTTTACGGGGGGATTGTTCAGCGTAATGACGGCCACGCCATCATGAGTTGTGTAGTCCACTGCCATCTGCCTGCCTCCGTGCGATGAGGCGGCGCATGACGCGCCGCCCGTCCGGGATTATCGAGTCGGCTCATAGTCCGACTTTAGCGCCGATTCCCCGGGGTCAGCAGGCAGAATACACAAAAAAGCACGCTCGTTCAATTTATCGTTAGGCGGGGTTTCCCCTGGCAGGCGGAGTCAGCGGGCAATCCTTTTCGTCTTCGAGCGCGGACGGCAGCACGTGGTCGCGAAAAATGTCGCGCAGCTTGAGCTTTTGCAGCTTGCCGGTGGCCGTGTGCGGCAACTCGTCGACGAAAACGACGTCGTCGGGAATCCACCATTTCGCCACCTTGCCGTCGTAGAAGGCGAGCAACTCCTCGCGCGTCACGTCGAAACCCGCCCGCTTGACCACCACCAGCAGCGGCCGCTCGGTCCATTTCGGATGCGCGCAGGCAATGCACGCGGCCTCGGCCACCGCTGGATGCGCGATCGCGACGTTCTCGATGTCGATCGAACTGATCCACTCACCGCCCGACTTGATCACATCTTTCGAGCGATCCGTGATGTGCAGGAAGCTGTCGCGGTCGATGGTGGCGACGTCGCCGGTCGGGAACCAGCCGTCCACGAGCGGCGACTCGTCCTTGCGGAAATACCGGTCGATCACCCACGGACCGCGCACGTGCAGATCGCCGAACGCCACGCCGTCCCACGGCAGATCGCGTCCGTCTTCGCCGACGATCTTCATATCGACGCCATACAGCACATGGCCCTGCTTTTCGAGCAGTTTGCGCTGCTCCTCCAGCGGACGCTGACTCTGTTCCCACGTCAGTTTCGACAGGGTGCCGAGCGGCGACATTTCCGTCATGCCCCATGCATGGATCACCTGCACGCCGTACTCGTCCTCGAAGGTTCGCAGCATGGCCGGTGGGCATGCCGAGCCGCCGATCACCGTGCGATTGAGCGAGGAGAAGCGCACCTTGGCTTCGCGCAGATAGTTGAGCAGGCCGAGCCACACGGTCGGCACGCCGGCCGAATAGGTGACGCGCTCGCTTTCCATCAATTCATACAGCGACTTGCCGTCGAGATCCTTGCCGGGGAAAACCAGCTTGGCGCCGGTCAGCGGCGCGGAGTGCGGAATACCCCACGCGTTCACATGAAACATCGGCACGACCGGCAGCACGGAGTCGCGCGCGGACAGGCTCATCGCATCGGGCAGCGCCGCGCCGAACGCATGCAGCACCGTCGAACGATGCGAATACAGCGCGCCTTTCGGATTGCCGGTGGTGCCGGACGTATAGCAGAGATAAGAGGCCTGACGTTCGTCGATGGCCGGCCAGTCGTAGTGGCCATTCTGGGCGTCCAGCAAGGTTTCGTAGCTCAGCACCGGCGTTTGCATCTTCGGCAGATGCGCTTCGTCGGCCAGCGCGATCCAGCCGCGCACTTTGGGGCATTGCGGCGCGAGCGCGTCGACGAGCGGTGCGAACGTGGTGTCGAACAGCACGTAGGCGTCGTCGGCGTGGTTGACGATATAGGCGATCTGATCGGGAAAGAGGCGCGGGTTGATCGTGTGGCAGACGGCGCCGAAGCCGGTCGTGCCGTAATACGCTTCCAGATGCCGGTAGCCGTTCCAGGCCAGCGTGGCCACCCGCTCGCCGGGCTCGACACCGAGCGCGATCAGCGCCTGCGCCAGCTGCTTCGCGCGCTTTTCACAGTCGCGATAGGTATAGCGATGCACGTCGCCTTCGATGCGTCGCGACACGATCTCGGTGTCGCCGAAATGCCGCGCGGCATGCGCGAGCAACGAGGACACGGTGAGCGGCACGTCCATCATCTGGCCAAGCAGCGGCGTCGTCATAAAGAGAGGTCTCCTCGCCTTGTGTGCTTCATTGGGGTTACTGTTCGAGGCCGCGCGGCACGTTCCGGAACGGTGCGGGCGCGCTCCGGCAGGAGACGCCCGGCACGCGAGCGGCATGGGGCGAAAGGCCGGCCAGCAGCGCCGCGGGCGCGGACTTACAATATCGGTTAATCCAGAGGCGCTCAACATGTCGTTTTCCCCAAGCATTGCAGGGTTATCCGAGCCTTTATCGGCTCTTTCCAACGCACTTACCGCCTCGCCCGAAAGCGCGTTCGCGCGCCTCGGCAGCGTGTTTCTGACCCGCCTGCCGGCGGCGCCGCTCAGCGCACCCTACGTGGTCGGGTTCTCCGAAGAAACCGCTGCGTTGCTCGGCTTAGAGCCCGGACTCCAGAACGATCCGGGCTTCGCCGAACTGTTCTCCGGCAACGCCACACGCGAATGGCCCGCCGAAGCGCTGCCGTATGCATCGGTGTATTCGGGGCATCAGTTCGGGGTGTGGGCCGGCCAGCTCGGCGACGGCCGCGCGCTCGGTCTCGGCGAAGTCGAGCACGACGGCCAGCGCTTCGAGCTGCAGCTCAAAGGCGCGGGCCGCACGCCCTATTCGCGCATGGGCGACGGCCGCGCCGTCCTGCGCTCGTCGATTCGCGAATATCTGTGTTCGGAAGCGATGCATCACCTCGGCATTCCGACCACGCGCGCGCTGTGCGTGATCGGTTCCGACCAGCCGGTGCGCCGCGAAGAAGTCGAAACCGCGGCAGTCGTCACGCGCGTGGCGCCGAGTTTCGTACGCTTCGGGCACTTCGAGCATTTCTATTCGAACGATCGCGTCGACGCACTGCGCGCCCTCGCCGACCATGTGATCGATCGCTTCTATCCGCATTGCCGCGAAACCGGCGATCCGTATCTCGCGCTGCTGAACGAAGCGGTGCTGTCCACGGCCGATCTGATGGTCGAATGGCAAGCTGTCGGCTTCTGCCATGGCGTGATGAATACCGACAACATGTCGATCCTCGGTCTCACGATCGACTACGGCCCATTCGGCTTCATGGACGGCTTCGACGCCGGCTACATCTGCAATCACTCGGATTCGCAAGGCCGTTACGCGTACAAGATGCAGCCGCAGATCGCCTACTGGAACCTCTTCTGCCTCGCGCAAGGCCTGTTGCCACTATTGGGTGAGCAGCATGAGGAGAGCGTGCGCGGCGACAAGGCGATCGAAGACGCGCAACGCGTGCTCGGCGGCTTCAAGGAACGTTTCGCGCCGGCGCTGGAACAACGCATGCGCGCCAAGCTTGGCCTGGAAACCGAACGCGACGGCGACGACACGCTGGTCAACCGTCTGTTCGAAGTGATGCACGCCAACCGCGCGGATTTCACGCTGACGTTCCGCAATCTGGCGCGTATTTCCCGGCACGACGCAAGCGGCGACGCATCCGTGCGCGATCTGTTTCTCGACCGCGCCGCGTTCGACGCGTGGGTGAACGACTACCGCGCGCGTTTGTCCCATGAAACACGCGACGACGCCGCGCGCGCCATTGCAATGAACCGTGTCAACCCCAAATTCGTACTTCGCAATCATCTGGCGGAAACGGCGATCCGCCGGGCGAAAGAGAAGGATTTCTCCGAAGTGGAACGTTTGGCCGCCGTGCTGCGCCGCCCGTTCGACGAGCAACCGGAGAACGAAGCGTATGCGGGGCTGCCGCCTGATTGGGCCAGTTCGCTGGAAGTGAGCTGCTCTTCGTGACGAGCCCCAAAAACAATCTCGAGACAGGAACCCCGACCATGAACAAACCCGACGACCTCAACAGCGGCGCGCCCGCCGTGCAGAAAGACGACGCCGAATGGCGCAAACAGCTCTCAGACATCGAATATCAGGTGACGCGCCACGCGGCCACCGAGCGCCCCTTTACCGGCCGCTATCACGATCACTGGGACCGCGGCGTCTATGATTGCGTCTGCTGCGGCACGCCGCTGTTCGAATCGGACACCAAGTTCGACGCCGGTTGCGGCTGGCCGAGCTACTTCAAGCCGATCAACGGCGAGGTGATCGCCGAAAAAACCGACCGCTCGCACGGCATGCTGCGCATCGAGGTGCAGTGCAAGAACTGCGGCGCGCACCTGGGTCACGTATTCGAAGACGGTCCGGCGCCGACCGGTCTGCGTTACTGCATCAATTCGGCTGCGTTACAATTCGAGCCCAAGTAACGCAGCGCGGAGTTCGGCGCGTTGCCGGCCGGCGTCTGTCATGAAACGCCAGCCGGTGGCGGCTCCCTTCATCCGGCTTGCGCACCGATCAACGCAGCGGTCAACGCGGCGCTTACCCGGCACGGCAATCCTGCTACGAATGGCGCAACGCGCCGCTCCGGGCTGCCGCGGCGGGTTTGCGCCGCATTCCCCGCCACCGGGCGCCCCGCGCCGCGTCCCCGTTCCTTCGACCCATTCTCCGTATTCCCGACCAGATAATGAAATTCCTGTTCGATCTGTTCCCGATCATCCTGTTTTTCGTCGCCTTCAAGATATGGGGCATTTTCACGGCGACGGCAGTGGCGATCGTTGCCACGCTGGTGCAGATCGCGTGGGTGGCCTTCCGCCACCGCAAGGTCGACCCGATGCTGTGGGTGAGCCTCGGCGTCGTCACCGTATTCGGCGGCGCGACGCTCGTGCTGCACAACGACACCTTTATCAAATGGAAGCCGACCGTGCTGTACTGGGCGTTTTCGGTCGCGCTGGTCGTCTCGCAACTCGCCTTCAACAAGAATCTGATCGAAGCGATGATGGGCAAGCAGATCACGCTGCCGCACGCGATCTGGGGCAAGCTGAATATCGTCTGGGCGATTTTCTTCGTACTGCTGGGCCTGGTGAATCTGTTCGTCGCGTACAACTACACGACCGATCAGTGGGTCAATTTCAAGCTGTTCGGCGCGACCGGGTGCCTGGTGGTGTTCATCGTCGGACAGAGTTTGTGGCTATCGAAGTACATGAAGGAAGAATGACATGACGAGCGATGTGTTCATGCACGCCACCACCGCCGAGCGCGCCGCGCTGATCGAGGCGCGCCTCACCACGGCGCTCGCGCCGGTTGCCTCGATCCAGATCACGGACGACAGCGCGCAGCACGCGGGCCATGCCGGCGCGTCTGCCGGCGGTCATTTTACCGTCACGATCGTGGCCGCCGCATTTGCCGGCAAGGCCCGCGTGGCGCGGCATCGCATGGTGTATGATGCGCTGGCCGATGCCATGCAGCGCGGCATTCACGCCCTTGCAATCACGGCGTATACGCCCGAAGAATTCGCTTTGTTGCCCCGCTAGGAAACCTTTCGATGACCTTGAAGAAAACCCGCCTTTGGGTATTGCTGGCTGCCTTTGCGGCCGCACCTGCATTCGCACAGAACATCGCCGTCGTAAACGGCACCCCGATTCCGAAATCGCGCGCCGACGCGTTGATCAATCAACTGGTACAACAAGGCAAGCAAGACTCGCCGCAGCTGCAAATGGCCGTGCGTGAAGAGTTGGTGAACCGCGAAATCCTGATGCAGGAAGCGCTGCGCCGCGGCCTGCCGAATCGGCCGGACGTCAAGGCGCAAATCGCCGTTGCACAGCAAACCGTCGTGCTGCGCGCGTTGATCGAAGACTTCGTGAAGAACAACACGCCGACCGACGCCGAAGTCACCGCGCGCTACAACGCGCTGGTCAAGGACGCGGGCGGCAAGGAATACCATCTGCACCACATCCTCGTGGACAACGAACAGCAAGCCAAGGATCTGATCGCGAAGATCAAGGGCGGCGCGAGCTTCGAAGACCTCGCCAAGCAATACTCGAAGGACCCGGGATCGGGCAAGAATGGCGGCGACCTGGACTGGTCGGACCCGAAGGCCTACGTGCCTGAATTCGCGGACGCGGCCACGCATCTGCAGAAGGGCCAGATGACCGACGCGCCGGTGCATACGCAATTCGGCTGGCACATCATCCGTGTCGACGACATTCGCGACGTCACGCCGCCGCCGCTCGAACAGGTGCGTCCGCAGATCGTGCAGCAGATTCAGCAGGAAAAGCTGCAGGCGTTCGAAGAAGGTCTGCGTAAGAACGCGAAGATCCAGTAAGCTTCTGGCTTGCTGCTTCAGAGCAAAAAAACCGCCCTCGGGCGGTTTTTTGTTTCTGCGGATTTCATGTGGGATTGCCGGCCCCTCGAGGGCACCGATATCAGTTGCGCAAAGCTCTGCTCATCTCCGCGAGCGGCATGGCAGCAATCGAGTCGAGCAGCCGGACTTCGCCGGCATTGGGCTGCGCGATCTCGTCGACCGCGCGCCGGGTGTCCGCCACCCTGGCGTCGACAGTGGCGAGCATCTCATCGAGCAATTTTTCCGCACCTTTTGGTTGGAGGCCAAGCTGTTCGCCGAATATCAGCATGTTCTTTCTGGAAATGTCCGCAAACTGGGTGGCCTCTCCAACCGGCATGGTCAGATCGCAGTGGGGCCAACGGTCCCGCTGATTCGGCTGGTAGGTCGGCGTATGGTAGACGACCGTGCTGACCAGATCGTAAAACGGCGCCAGCATGTAGCCTCGCGCACTCACGAAAAACGAGAGGTTTTTGAGGTGAGAATCCGCGTTGCCGATTAACACGTTGAAGACCGCCCAGCGGAACACATCTAGACGTGCCTTTGCCCGTGTGCCGGTTATTTCGATAGCATCCCTGAGTATCTGCGCCGTCGCGTTCCGATATTTGAAATGACGGTCGTAGTTCAACAGTTGCATTGCGTCGACCGTATGCAGGCGTCGAACCGGCTCTGCGCTCATATCACGATCGAAGCGGTCGATAACATAGCAGGCCGAGGGCACGCGCATGAAATGCGTAGACGGCACGCGCACGCCCATCGCTTGCGCAAGGCGCATGCAGAAAAATTCGTTGATCGCCGAATGAGGATAGCCTGTGCTTCGCATGTCAGGTTTGAGCAGATGCATCGACGGCTCATTGCCCACGGGCTCGGAAAGCTCGTAATTCGGTGCGTCACCTCGCAAGGACAGCAGCAGCTTTTGTTGGGCGCCCGCCGCGGACATGCGTTTGGGTGCGGTGGTGCTGAGCGCACGCTGCGGCATGGCCTGAATGCGAGCCTCCAGTTCCGCATATGACAAGGGCTGCAAACCGGCGGATGCCTCGCGCTCGCCCTCGGCGAGCAGCGTCAAGGCTCCTGCCGACTCCCGTCCGTAGTAGGCAAGCAGACCCCACGCATCGCTCGCATTGACTTTGGCTTCACGAGCAAGCGCCGTGCGCATCTCCTCTTCGGGCAAAAGATTGTCGAAGAACCATTGCACCGGCCTCTGGCTCGACCCGTCGACGAAAGGCCCGGCGTGTAGAGGAAAAGCAGGTGAAAGCGCGAATGCGTCTTCGCGGCCCAGCCAGTCCTCATCGTAGGTAAATGACCAGATGCCGCTGTCATCCCTCACGACGCCAACGCGCCGGCCATTCGCGTAGGCGACGAGCGTTCTAGCTGCCATGAACTGCTCGTCTGCGCTTGGGGGCCTTGGCGGCCAGGGCCGGAGGAATATCGACGGAAACCTGCGCGCGCAGCGTGATGCCCAGTTCGCCAAGAAGGTGGAGCACCTTGCCAATCTGGGCGGTCGGCTTACCCGCCTCGATGTGCGTAATGAATTTTGGAGACAGGCCGGTGGCGATGGCGACGTCGTCGCGCGTCAACCCTTGTGCGAGCCTCGATGCCCGCACAAGATCGCCCAACTCCGTCATGCCGCTGATGTAAACCTCAGACTGACGCATTCTCTACCCCACCCGTTCGTACCCGCTCGGGAACATTATGCCAGAGATAGATCCAGGAGCCCAAGTTCGTACCCGACCGGGTACGAATCCTCGAATTGAAAAGTGCTATAGCCATTTCGTACCCGAGCGGATACGAGCGACACCAACCCTGCAAGTATCACGTTCACTCGTGCCTGATCGGATACGAAGAACACGAGAAGAACACGAACTGAACGTCGCCAATCTAATGGCAGCACCGCGGCGGTCCAGCACAGAAGCCGCCCGCTGTCGGCTGACGACAGCCGTCGTACCGGCAGACCGCCACGCCCGGATAACGCGGCGATCTGCATTACAACGCTATTAGCCCAGCCAGCGGCGGGCGTTCTGGAACACGCGCAGCCACGGGCTCGCGTCGGAATCGCCCTCGCCCCAGCCTTCCGGATGCCAGCTCATCTGCACCGCACGATGCACGCGCTCGGTGTGCGGCATCAGCACGGTGAAGCGGCCATCCGGCGTTGTGACCGAGGTGATGCCGTCCGGCGAACCGTTCGGGTTGAACGGATACTGCTCCGTTGCCTGACCACGGTGATCGACGAAGCGCATCGACACGTCGACCTTCGACGCATCGCCTTGCTGCGAAAAGTCCGCGTAACCCTCGCCGTGCGCGATCGCCACTGGAATGCGCGAGCCTTCCATGCCGGCAAAGAAGATCGACGGCGAAGCCTGCACTTCGACCAGCGAGAAGCGCGCTTCGAATTTCTCCGACTTGTTGCGCGTGAACTTCGGCCATGCTTCGGCGCCCGGAATCATCGACGCGAGGCTGCTCATCATCTGGCAGCCGTTGCAGATGCCCAGCGCAAACGTGTCTTCGCGGCCAAAGAACGCGGCAAACATATCGGCCAGTTGCGAGTTGAAGCGAATCGCCTTCGCCCAGCCTTCACCGGCACCCAGCGTGTCGCCGTACGAGAAACCACCGCACGCCACCGCGCCGGCGAAATCCGCCAGATTGGCGCGGCCGGCCAGCAGGTCACTCATGTGCACGTCGTGCGCGTCGAAACCGGCGCGATCGAATGCATAGGCCGTTTCGAGGTGCGAGTTCACGCCCTGCTCACGCAGGATCGCGACACGCGGACGGGCGCTCTTGCCAATGAACGGCGCAGCAACGTCTTGTGACGGATCGAACGTGAGAACCGGCGAGATGCCCGGATCAGCGGCGTCGGAAAGCGCATCGTATTCGGCATCTGCACAGGCCGGGTTGTCGCGCAGACGTGAAATACGCCAGCTCACTTCGCTCCACGCGCGATGCAATTCGGTACGCGGTGCTTCGTAGATCTTCTTGGCGTCGCGATAGATTTCGATCGTGTCGCGTTCATTGGTCTTGCCGATCACGTGCGAGCATGCCGACAGACCGTGTTCACGCAACGCGCCCAGCACCGCGTCGCGGTCTGCCGCGCGCACCTGAATCACCGCGCCGAGTTCTTCGTTGAAGAGCGCGCGGATCGTGCGGTCTTCACGACGGCCGCTGGTCTGCTTCGCCCAGTCTTTCGCGTCGCCGTAATCGGATTCGTGGTTCGGATCGAGCACCAGCATGTCGACGTTCAGCGACACGCCGACGTGACCCGCAAACGCCATTTCGCACACCGTCGCCCACAGGCCGCCATCCGAGCGGTCGTGGTACGCAAGCAGCTTGCCGTCGCTATTGAGCGACTGGATCGCAGTGAAGAAACGCTTGAGATCTTCCGGATCGTCGACATCCGGCACCGTATCGCCGACCTGCTGCGTAACTTGCGCGAGGATACTGCCGCCCAGACGATGCTTGGCGCGGCCAAGGTCGATCGCGATCAGCACAGAATCGCCCACCTCATTCGCGCGGCGCAGTTGCGGCGTGAGGTGGCGGCGCACGTCTTCGACCGGGGCGAACGCCGAGATGATCAGCGAGACCGGCGCGACGACTTCCTTCGCCACGCCACGGTCTTCCCACTTGGTGCGCATGGACAGCGAATCCTTGCCGACCGGAATGCTGATGCCGAGCGCCGGGCACAGCTCCATGCCAATCGCCTTGACCGTGTCGTACAGCGCGGCGTCTTCGCCCGCTGCGCCGCAGGCGGCCATCCAGTTCGCCGACAGCTTGAGCTTGTCGAGCGACGCGATCGGCGCCGCCGCGATATTGGTCACCGCCTCGCCGACCGCCATGCGGCCCGAGGCCGGCGCGTTGATCACGGCGAGCGGCGTGCGCTCGGCCATGGTCATCGCTTCGCCGCGGAAACCCGCGTAATCCATGGTCGTGATGGCGACGTCGGCCACCGGCACTTGCCACGGGCCGACCATCTGGTCACGCGCGGTCGTACCGCCCACCGAGCGGTCGCCGATCGTGATCAGGAACGACTTGCTGGCAACCGTGGGGTGCCGCAGCACGCTCACCGCGACCTCCGGCAACGCGATGCCGGTGACATCCACCGGTTCAAACTTCTGTTCGACGCGCTTCACGTCGCGATGCATGCGCGGCGCCTTGCCGAGCAGCACTTCCATCGGCATGTCGACCGGCTGGTGTACAGCGTCGCCATCCGCTTGCGAATCGATCACCTTCAACTGACGCTCGGCCGTGGCCGTGCCGACCACCGCGAACGGGCAACGCTCGCGCTCGCACATGGCTTTGAAGGCCGGCAGATCGGCCGGCGCAATCGCCAGAACGTAACGCTCCTGCGCCTCGTTCGACCAGATTTCGCGCGGCGACAAACCGCTCTCTTCCAGCTGGATCTTGCGCAGGTCGAAGATCGCGCCCTTGCCCGCACCATCCACCACTTCCGGGAACGCGTTCGACAACCCGCCCGCGCCCACGTCGTGAATGCTCAGAATCGGATTCTTCTCACCGAGTTGCCAGCACGCGTTAATCACTTCCTGCGCGCGGCGCTCGATTTCCGGATTGCCGCGCTGGACCGAGTCGAAATCGAGTTCGGCCGTGTTGGTGCCGGTCGCCATCGAACTGGCGGCGCCGCCGCCCATGCCGATGCGCATACCCGGACCGCCGATCTGGATCAGCAGCGAGCCTTCCGGCAGATCGTGCTTGTGCGTGTGTTGATCGGAGATATTGCCGATGCCGCCGGCGATCATGATCGGCTTGTGATAACCGCGCACCAGACCCGCGACGTTCTGCTCATAAGCGCGGAAATAGCCGCCCAGATTCGGACGGCCGAATTCGTTATTGAACGCGGCGCCGCCGAGCGGACCGTCGATCATGATTTGCAGCGGCGACGCGATACGGTCAGGACGGCCGTACGCTTCGAACTTGTCGTCCGGGTTCCGGTGCGCCAGCGGCTGGGCGGCGTCGCGCGCGTTTTCCCAGGCTTCCACGCCGTCCGGCAATTCCAGATTCGACACCGTAAAGCCCGCCAGACCCGCCTTCGGACGCGCACCGCGGCCGGTCGCGCCTTCGTCGCGGATTTCGCCGCCCGCGCCGGTCGAGGCGCCCGGGAACGGCGAGATCGCGGTGGGGTGATTGTGCGTTTCCACCTTCATCAAGGTGTGCGTCAGTTCAACGCCGCGGCGATAGTGCTCGGACAATTCGTTCGCGCCGAGCTCAGCCGGCGTGCGCGGGAACCAGCGCTCGGCCATGCCGCCCGCCATGATCGCCGAGTTATCCGAATACGCGACGATCGTGCCCTGCGGGTTCAGCTTCTCCGTGTTGCGGATCATGTTGAACAGCGAGATGTCCTGCTTCTCGCCGTCGATCGTCCATTCAGCGTTGAAAATCTTGTGACGGCAGTGCTCGCTGTTGGCCTGCGCGAACATCATCAGTTCGACGTCGGTCGGATTGCGGCCGAGTTTCGTGAAGGCGTCGACCAGGTAGTCGATTTCGTCGTCGGCGAGAGCGAGGCCCAGTTCGGTGTTCGCCGCTTCCAGCGCGCCACGGCCGTTGCTCAGCACGTCGACGGTTTGCAGCGGCTTGGCCGGCAGCTCGTCGAACAGATGCAACGCATGATCGCGCGAGGGCGCCACGCTTTCGGTCATGCGGTCGTGCAACGCCGCGGCGACGGCCGCACGGGCCTCATCTGAGAGCGCTTTCTTGCCGCCCAACAGACCGCTTTTCAGCGTGACCGTGTATTCGACCCCGCGTTCGATGCGGCGCACCTGCGTCAGGCCGCACAGGTGGGCAATATCGGTTGCCTTGCTGGCCCACGGCGACACGGTGCCGAAACGCGGCACCACGAGGAAAGTTTCAGCCGTGCCGCGCTCTTTGGTTTCTTCGAGCGGATCGCCGTAGTGCATCAGCGCTTCGATCTTCGCGTTGTCTTCCGCGGACAGCGGGGTTTGCGCGTTGACGAAGTGCAGATACTGCCCGCGCACGCCGGTGATGTTGGCGTCGATGCGCGTGAGCGTGTCGAGCAGGCGGGTTTGACGGAAATCGGAAAGGGCCGAAGCGCCGGGGAAACACGAGAAGTGGGCCATGGACTTGACGTTGCGTCGCTAATGATGCCGATGAGTGATGCCGATGAGTCGCGCGTGCAGGCGACGTGAGGCGGAAAGGAAGTCCGAGATTATACCCCGGGAACGGGCTTCCGACGGGCTTCGCACCAGGGTTTTGGTGGGGTTTGCGTGGTGGATCGGGCCGGCCGTGGCGGCGCTTCGGCGTAGCGCTCGCGTGGCAGAGCCATCCGTTTGACTGCTATCATTCGGCGTTTCACCAGATCGGCGCGAGCGGCCTGAGCAATGCCGGGCAGCGCGCCGCATGCCACGCTTAACGGGAACGCGGCGTTTCGGCGTCCCGCCGGCAAATCGAATCAGATATGGATGTCATCGTCATTGGCGGCGGGATTGTGGGCGTCGCCACCGCTTATCAACTGCGCGCGGCCGGCCACCGGGTATGCGTCGTCGAGCGCCACGCCACGGTCGCGCAAGGCGCGACCTATGGGCACGGCGGCACCGTGCTGCCGACCCCGCTCGACGTCTGGTTCGGCCCGACTTTCATGGCGAACCGCCAGGGCGCCAAAAACGGCGTGATCAGTAAGGCCGGCTTTAACGGGCCGGCACGTCAGTTCGTCAAGCAACTGGCCGCCTTGCAGGAGCCCGAGGCGTTCAGCCGTCAGTACGCGCGCCTGCGTCCGCTGATCGAGGCCTCGCGCGAGGCCATGGCCGATATCGAAGCGCGCTTCGGGCTGGAATTCGAACAGGCCAGCGGCCTCCTCTATCTGGTGCGTTCCGAGCAGGAATGGCAGCAGACCCAGACGGCGCTCGATCTGCTGCGCCAATACGAAGTCCCGCACCACGTGCTGACGCCGGCCGAATGCGCCGCGTTCGAGCATTCGGTACGGACCGAGCCGGAATTCGCCGGCGGGGTGCTGTTCGACCACGAGCGCACGGCCAACTGCCCGCTTTTCGCCAAACTGATCAAGCAAACGCTCGATACGCAAGGCGGCGTGCAATTCATGCTGGGCTGCGAGGTCTCGGCGATCCGCCTCGAAGGCCAGCGCGCCGCGGTGGAGCTGGCGCCACGGCCCGGCGCCGGTTCTGCCGCCGCACGTTCACGCGAAGTCGACCTGATCAACGCCGACGCAATCGTCGTCGCCGCCGGTTACGGCAGTCTGCCGCTGCTCGAGCGCCTGGGGTTGCGGCTGCCGCTGCATCCGTTGCGCCTGCATAACCTGGTGGCGCCCATCGCGCATGAGGAATGCGCGCCGCATGTGGCGATTGTGGACGCGGTCAAGCGGATTACGGTCAGCCGCATGAATCATCGCCTGCGGGTTGCGGGCGGCGCGGTTTTGCAAAGCGCCGCGCAGATCGACAAGCCGCTGGGCGAGGCGCTCACGAAAGAAGCGCTGGCGTTGCTGGGCCAGGCGACGCACGACTGGATCCCGGGCGCTGCGCGAATCTCCGCCGCCCTGCCGTGGGAAGGCGTAAAACTGCTGTCGCCGGACGGCTTGCCGGTGATCGGCAACGCGCTTCATCCGCGCCTGTTCGTGAATGCCGGCCATGGGCCTGCCGGTTGGGGCCTGGCATGCGGAGCGGGCAAACTGGTCGCCGACCTGATCTCGGGCAATACCCCCGAGGTCCCCGCCGACACCCTGGCGGCGCTGCGCGCGGACCGTTTCCAGTAAAAGGCGGACCCGCTCAGCAGCGGGTCCTTGCCAATACGATGCGCGCCCGACGCCTATCGGCACTACCATAGTGGCTCCTCAAGCTTCGTCGCCTTGTCCAAGGTGAACCCCAAGCCTCGCCATGACCGCGCCCGAATCCACGCCCCCGACCTTGATCAGCCCGCGCGACCGGGCCTTGCCGCTGCTCACGCTGACCGATCTGCGAATCCTTGAAAACCAGGCCGCGGCGACGCTGCCTGAGCACACGCTGATGTCGCGCGCCGGCAAAGCCGCCGCAAGCTACTTGCAGGAACAGATCAGCCGCGATACGTCGATCGAAAAATCGAAGCATAAGGTATGGATCGTGGCCGGCCCGGGCAACAACGGCGGCGACGCCCTGGTGATGGCCGCGGAGCTTCACCAGGCCGGCATCGCCGTCGACCTGTGCATGCCGCTTGAAGTCAAACCAGCCGACGCCCGCTGGGCGCTCGACATGGCCCGCGTGGCGGGCGTCGCCATGACCGCGGCGCCGCCGGCCTCGCTGGAAAGCTATACGTGGCTGGTGGACGGCATGTTCGGGATCGGCCTGACCCGCCCTCTGGAAGGCATCTTTGCGGGCATCGCCCGTCAACTGTCGCAACGCACCAAGGCAAAGCGGGCAAGAGGCGGCGTCCTTGCGCTCGACACACCCAGCGGTCTCGATACCGATACCGGCATGGTGATCGGCGGGCAGCGGGATCAGGACAAGGGCGGCAGCGCAAGCTCGAGCGATGCTTGCGCGGTGCATGCCACCCACACGATCACCTTTATCGGCGCGAAACCCGGTCTTTTCACCGCGCAGGGCCGCGATCTCGCCGGCCGGGTGACGGTGGCGCCGATCGGCGTCGACAGTAGCGCTCGCACGGCCGTGCAACTCAACGCGCCCGAGCTGTTCGCCGCCTTCCTGCCGGCACGCGACTTCGCCACCAACAAGGGTACGTTCGGCAGTCTCGCCGTGGTCGGCGGTGACACCGGCATGTGCGGCGCACCGATCCTCGCCGCGCGCGCGGCGCTTTATACCGGCGCGGGCAAAGTGCACGTTGCGTTGCTGGGCGACGGCGCCCCGCCTTACGATCCGCCGCATCCCGAACTGATGTTGCATGCAATCGACACGCTGCCGCTCGACAAGATGGATGCGCTCGCCGTCGGCTGCGGCATGGGTCAGCGCGATCGGGCCACACATGTCATGCACGACGTGCTGCCGCTCGACGTGCCTAAACTGTTCGACGCCGACGCACTCAATCTGATTTCCACCGACCCGTCGCTCGCCGCCGAAGTCACCGCGCGTGGCGTACAAGGCGACCCGTGCGTACTGACGCCGCATCCACTCGAAGCCGCGCGCCTGCTCGGCACCGACGCGCCGGGCGTGCAACGCGACCGCCTCGCCGCCGCGCGGGCACTGGCCGCGCGCTTCGCCGCCGTGATCGTGTTGAAAGGCACGGGCACCGTGATCGCCGCGCCGGACGGCCGCGTCGCGATCAATCCGACCGGCAATGCCGCACTGGCGACAGGCGGCACCGGCGACGTGCTCGGTGGCATCATCGGCGCGCTGCTCGCCCAGCATCTGCCGCGCTACGAAGCTGCGCTGGCGGGCGTCTATCTGCACGGCCTCGCCGCCGACACATTGAGCGCACAAGGCCACGGCCCAGCGGGTTTGACGGCAGGCGAACTCGCCCCGATGGTGCGGATGTTGCTAAACCGGATGTTCTATCCGGCGGCCGCTGAATAAACCAACCCGTCCCACAGTTTGCGTCGAGCGACTCAACACAGCCGAACCGCTGCCACCCCGCTGTCACCTGTCACGCAACGCCGCTATACTGACTAACTGCGCCGCGCGTCGGGTCATCGCGTGCTGCAGCGAGACTTCGGTGGCCGACTCGATTACGAGGCAGGCTCGCGAAGCTTCACGGCAGCGCATCGCGAACCCGGCCGCGCGGCATCGCTCTAACAGCATCGTTGCTTCATCCTCGGCAGCGCTTCACGCGCGCGCCATTCTTCGTGCCCCTTCGTTAGACGGACGCTATGACGCAGAACTCGCTCCCCTCCTGGTCCTCGCTGCAAACGCATTACGAAAAGATTCGCGATGCGCATATGCGCGACTGGTTCGCCCCCGCGAACGATCCCGCCCCTACCCGTGCTGAACGCTTCGCGTTCGCGGGCGGCGGTCTCGCGGCCGACTTCTCGAAGAACCGCATCACCGACGAAACCCTGAAACTGCTGGTACAACTCGCGCGCGAAGCCGGCGTCGAGAAACGCCGCGACGCGATGTTCGCGGGCGAAATCGTCAACCCGACCGAAGGCCGCGCCGCCTTGCATACCGCGCTGCGCGCCAACGATCCGAAAGCGCCGTTCCATGCTGAAATCCAGGCCGAACGCGCGAAGATGGCCGCGTTCGCCGACCAGGTGCGCAGCGGCGAGTGGACCGGCTATACGGGCAAGCGGATTCGCTACGTCGTGAATATCGGCATCGGCGGCTCGGATCTTGGGCCGAAGATGGTCGTGCACGCGCTGCATCATCTGGCCACGCCGGAGATCACCACGCACTTCGTGTCGAATGTGGACGGTGCGGACCTGTACAACGTGATGCAGATGATCGACCCGGAAGAAACGCTCGCAATCATCGTCTCCAAGACCTTCACCACGCTCGAAACGATGACCAACGCGCGCTCGCTGCGCGACTGGTTCATCGAGAAAGGCTGCCCGGAAAGCGCGCTGGCGAAGCACTTCGTCGGCGTGTCGGCGAACCCGGCCGAGGTGGTCAAGTTCGGCATCGCGAAAGAGAATGTGTTCGAGATGTGGGACTGGGTCGGCGGGCGTTACTCGCTGTGGTCGGCGGTGGGTCTTTCGATCATGATCGCGATCGGCCCGCAACAGTTCGACGAACTGCTGGCCGGCGCCAACGAGATGGACCAGCATTTCCGCGACGCGCCGCTCGAAAAGAACCTGCCCGTGCTGCTCGGCATGATCGGCATCTGGTATCGCAACTTCTTCGGCTCGCAAAGCTATCTGGTCGCGCCGTATTCGGAAGCGCTGCATTTCCTGCCCTCGTACCTGCAACAACTCGAGATGGAAAGCAACGGCAAGTCGGCGCGCCTCGATGGCGCGATGGTCGACTATCCGACTGCCGCCGTGACCTGGGGCGAACCGGGCACGAACGGCCAGCATGCGTTCTTCCAGATGCTGCACCAGGGCCCGACGATCGTGCCGATCGACTTCATCGCCGTATTGACGCCGGAGCATCCGCTCGTCAGCCATCACCCTAAGTTGCTGGCGAACTGCTTCGCGCAAAGCGAAGCTCTGATGCTCGGCCGCACGCTTGAAGAAGCGAAGAAGGTGGCCGGTGCCGACAAGCCTGAGCTGGCGCCGCACCTGGTATTTCCGGGCAACCGTCCGACCACGACGCTGCTCGTCGACGCGCTCACCGCGCGTTCGCTCGGCGCATTGATTGCGCTGTACGAGCATAAGGTGCTGGTGCAGGCGTCGGTATGGGACATCAATCCGTTCGATCAATGGGGCGTCGAGTTGGGCAAGATCCTCGGCAAGGTGGTCGAGGCGGATCTGACCTCGGCGAGCGTCGACGAGAAAAAGCATGATTCGTCGACCTCGGCATTGATCGCACGGGC
The DNA here is from genome assembly GCF_059567945.1 of Paraburkholderia sp. BGA-UO-ETr-F12. Taxonomy (NCBI): domain Bacteria; kingdom Pseudomonadati; phylum Pseudomonadota; class Betaproteobacteria; order Burkholderiales; family Burkholderiaceae; genus Paraburkholderia; species Paraburkholderia sp. BGA-UO-ETr-F12. The sequence goes on from NZ_JCAQOZ010000030.1 coordinate 71,464, forward strand.
ACGTGCGGCGTTGAAGCGCTGAAAGCTTGACGCGTTCAGAGCGTTGAGATGAAAAGCGGGCCTTTGCGGCCCGCTTTTCATTCATCGACACCCAGGATGATCAGGCGAGGCGCCCCGCCTCGATCGTCACCGTCGTATCGCAACGGCGCGCGAGTTCGACGTCGTGCGTGACGAGAATCAGCGTGGCGCCGTTGGCGCGATTCATCTCGAACATCAAATCGATCACCGCGTGGCCGGTGGCCGCATCGAGACTGCCGGTCGGCTCGTCCGCGAACAGGATCGCCGGATGCGTGACGAAGGCACGCGCCAGCGCGACCCGTTGCTGTTCACCGCCCGACAGCAGCTTGGGATAGTGTCCCGTGCGTTTGGCGAGCCCCACCTGCTCAAGCAAGCCGCGCGCACGCGCCGCGGCTTCGCGCGTGCCGATGCCGCCTTGCAGTTCGAGCGGCAAGGTGACGTTTTCGAGCGCTGTCAAATGCGGCATCAATTGAAACGACTGGAACACGAAACCGACCGAGCCGCTGCGCAACGCGGCGCGCTCGTCTTCGTTCAGTTCGGTCAGTTCGCGACCGAGCAGCCGAACCGAGCCCGAACTCGCGCTGTCCAACCCTGCGAGCAAGCCGAGCAGCGTAGACTTGCCCGACCCGGATGCACCGACGATCGCCACACTGCTGCCGGCTTCGATAGCAAGATCGATGTCCTCGAGAATCGTCAGTTCGCCCGTTGCATCCTTAACCTTCTTGCACAAACCCCGCACTTCAATGACTGGATCAGTTTTGTTTAGCATGGTGAAGCGTAGGTTGAAAGTGCGCGCCGTAGCGCCTCGCGCGCCGGCGCTGACTACGGCATTCGGCTCGGCCGTGCTGGCCGCAACCCTGTTTTCGCTGCCCTTGCCAGCCTTTGCGGCCAACGCGCCGGAACAGGCCAAGCCGGTGATCGTCGTGCTCGGCGACAGCATCTCCGCCGAATACGGCTTGCCCCGCGACACTGGCTGGGTTGCCCTGATGCGCCAGCGTCTCACCGACGAGCGAATCGATTATAGCGTTGCCAACGCGAGCATCAGCGGCGACACCACGAGCGGCGGCCGGGCCCGCTTGCCGGCGCTTCTGCAGCGGCTCAAGCCGAGCATCGTGATCGTCGAGCTTGGCGCCAACGATGCCTTGCGCGGCGTGCCGCTCGCCACGACCGAAGACAATCTGCGCACGATCATCGAGCAGGCTCAACAAAGCCATGCGAAAGTCGTGCTGGTCGGCATGTATGTGCCACCCAATTACGGCCCCGACTACACGCAAAAGTTCCACGGCCTGTACGGCGAACTCTCGAAACAATTGCGCGTGCCGCTAGTGCCTTTCCTGCTCGCCGGCATCGCCGACAAACCGGAGATGTTCCAGGCGGATCAGGTCCATCCCACGCAGCAGGCACAGCCAATGCTGCTCAACAACGTGTGGCCGGCTGTCAAGCCACTCCTTCGCACAAGTTCGCCGCACTGAAAAGCTCGCTAACAACTTGTTTCCGGTAATTGGGGAACGCGGATCGGCAAAGTCGTTCTGACACTTTAGTAATCCCGCGTAACCCGGCTCGATTCCTGAGCGACTTCTGAGGAGATAACGTGAAATATTTACCGTTAATCGCTTTGACCGTGGCAATTTCTGCATGCGCCGCTCAACCGCCTGCGGGCGTTCAATCCGTCGGCGAAAGCCAGCAACCGCCGAAGGCCGTCGCTACCTGCATCGCGCAAAAGTGGGCCGATGGCTCGCAACAACAGGTGGTCTCGCAAGACACGCTGGCGAACGATCAGGCAGTGGACGTTTATGTGCCGGGCCAACAACCGCCTAACGGCGCGGCTGCGGTGGTACGGCCCTCGTACAAGGGATCGGGTTCGTGGGTCGGGTTCCGCGCCAATGGCGGTGCGGGCAGCGACGCGACCAGCTCGATCAGCGCTTGCCTTTGAGCCGGAGACGACTGAGCGCATGGCAAGCCGTGCTCAAGCCGTGCTCGTTCGCGAGCAAACTGTTTGACGAGCTTGCATGTATCAATTAAAAAAGCCCCGCAGATTGCGGGGCTTTTTTGTGCGGCGCGGCTTTATCGGCTTGCGCGCAGCGGATGGAATCGAGCCTTAGTCACCGTTCGCCTGGGTATTGCTGCTGTCGAGCGAGCCATAGAACTTCACCTTCGAACGGGCGCGCAGCGCTTCGACATATGCCTCGGCTTCAGACTGAGCGTCCACTTGCGCAATCTGTTGCTGCGCAGCAGCCAAACGCTGCGGATCGATCGGCGCACCCGCAACAACCGCGTTCACGCGATAGATCGCATAGCCGTCGTCACCCAGGTCCACACCGACGTACGCAGGTAATTTTTGCGCGTCTGCCTTGTAGATTGCACTCAATGCGGCCGGCGGCACGCCTTGCGCGTCGTTGCGCGAAACCTTCAGCGGCGACGAAAAACCTGCCGTGGACTTCGACTTCTCGAACTCAGCCAGCTTCGCGATGCCATCCTTGTGAGCGGCCTCGTCCGACTGAGCGGCAATCACCTTTTGACGTACTGCATGCTTGATGGCGTCGAGCGCCGGCACGGCTGCGGCCTTGTAGTCGGTCACACGCGCTGCGATCAGCGTGTTACCGCCGACGTCGATCGCTTGCGTGTTGTTGTGCGCGGTCACTGCATCGTTTGCAAAGACAGCAGCCAGGAACTTCGGATTGTTCAGCGGGCTGTCAGGCGGCAGCTTCGGATTTGGCTGCGGCGTTACCGTGGCCGTTTGCAGTTGCAGCTTGTACTTGTCGGCGGCCGGCTGCAGGCTCTTCGCCTTCTCGTAGACGATCGATGTGAAGCCTTCCGAGTCGTCGCTGAATGCCTTGCTTGCCAGTTGCGTCTTCAGGTCTTGTGCGATCTGATCTTTCACTTCGTCGAACGGCTTGGTGACGGCCGGCTTCACGTCCGTGACCTTGACGATGTGATAGCCGAAGTCGGTCTGCACAATGCCGCTGATTTCGTCTTTCTTGAGACCGAACACGGCGTCGTCGAATGCCTGGCCACCGGCGATCATGCCGCGGCCGAAGTAACCCAGATCGCCGCCCTTCGACGCCGAACCCGGATCCTGCGAATCCTGTTGCGCGATCTGCGCGAACTGATCAGGATGCGCCTTGACCTGTGCGAGCACCTCTTCGGCCTTCTGCTTCGCCTTGGCCTTGTCAGCCGCGCTCGCATCTTTCGGCGCCGAGATCAGGATGTGACTCGCGCGCACCTGACCGTCCGTGCGGTAATGCGCGATGTTGTCGTCGTAGTACTTTTTCAGATCAGCATCGCTCGGCTGCACGGCGGCAGACAGCGTTGCCGGCGACATCACCAGGTACTGGATCGTAGCCGTGGCCGGCGTGGCGAAGTCGTTGCGATGCGCGTCGTAGTACGCCTGCAGTTGCGCATCCGTCGGCTGGATCTTCGCGGCGTAATCACGCGGATGGAATGCGATGCCCTGCACTTCGCGCTGCTGTTCGGCGAGCTCGGTCAAATGCTGCGCGAGGGTCTTCGACGTGAACGCGCTGCCTTGAATGCTGGCCGGCAGTTGCTGCGTGGCGAGACTGTAGCGCACACGTTCGTCGTATTGATCGGGCGTCATGCCCTGCATTGCAAGCAACTGCTTGTAGCGGTCGACGTCGATCGAGCCGTCAGGATTCTTCAGCGACGAAATCACCGGATCGTTCAGCAACACGCGGCGTACGGCGTCGTCAGAGGCGGTCAGATGGAGGCGTTGCGTTTCATCGGCCAGCACGCGTTGCTCGATCAGGCCGTCGAGCATTTCGCGACGGCGTTCAGGCGTATCGAACGACTTCATGTCGAACTGCGCGCCGAGCATCTGACGGGCACGGTCGAGTTGCTGACGCATCGCGTCGTCATACTCCGCGCGCGTGATCTTATGACCGTTGACGCTGGCGACGTTTGCACTTTCGTCAAAGAAGCCGCGGAAGCCTTGAATGCCCACGAAACCCAACCCCGGCACAATGACGAGGATGAGCATGAACATCATCAGGCGTTTGTGATTGCGGAAAAAATCGAGCATGCGTAAAGGGAGTGCCAAAAACAGAACGCCCGATCTTACAACAGCGGGCAATAAAAAAGGCGAACCGGAGTTCGCCTTTCGAGGATACTGGCGGAGTGGACGGGACTCGAACCCGCGACCCCCGGCGTGACAGGCCGGTATTCTAACCGACTGAACTACCACTCCTTATATTCCGACTGCGCTGAAGCACTTGAACGAATCTGAAACTGGTGGGTGCTGAGAGGCTCGAACTCCCGACCTACGCCTTGTAAGGGCGCCGCTCTACCAACTGAGCTAAGCACCCGTTTCACGATTCAGTGCTTCTGCATTTGCCGCCTGATTTGCATCCCTCAAGCAGCAAGCCCGTTAGTTTAGCGCATCCTTCAGAGCTTTGCCAGGCCTAAATTTAGGGACCTTTGCCGCCTTGATCTTGATCGCGGCACCAGTGCGCGGATTACGCCCCGTACGCGCGGTACGTTTGCCCACGGCGAACGTACCAAAACCGACCAACGTCACCGAACCGCCCTTCTTCAACGTACCTTTGACCCCACCGATCACGGCATCCAGTGCGCGGCCCGCCGCGGCCTTCGAAATGTCGGCTTGCTGCGCAATGTGATCGATCAATTCCGTTTTGTTCATTCCAACCCCCGAGAATGTTTATGGCAATCGTGACGGCGCTCTGTAGCACCTGGCATCACGCGGCTGGCGGCTAATGCCGAGCCGACTCATTAGAATTGGCCGAAACCCTTGTGTCAAGCGGGGTTGAGCCTGATTCAAGAGGATCTGCGATGGGTTTTTATAACCGGCTGTTGTCGCGAATCGATGCTCGCACAACCAATCAATGACAAAAGACGCTCGGTGCTCACAAGGTGGGACGGAGCACATGCCCAGCCGGTATTTTCATTTCTCGTGGGCAAAAAAAACCCGCGACCGAAGTCACGGGTTTTTTGGAGCAAACAGCTTTCGCTGTCAACCGACTTAATGCTTCACGACTTCCGTCGCGCCGGCGTCCTTACCGGGCTCCCCCGCAGCGACGGGCGCTGCCGGCTTCACCTCCTCTTCCGGCAATGCCTGAGGCACACGTTCGAGCGCCAGTTCGAGCACCTTGTCGATCCACCGGACCGGCACGATCTCGATCGCGTTCTTCACGTTGTCCGGAATTTCCGTCAAGTCTTTGACGTTTTCTTCCGGAATCAGCACCAGCTTGATACCACCGCGATGCGCCGCCAGCAGTTTTTCCTTCAAGCCGCCGATCGGCAGGACTTCACCGCGCAACGTGATTTCACCCGTCATCGCGACATCGGCACGAACCGGAATACCGGTCAATACCGACACCAGCGCCGTGGTCATCGCGATACCGGCAGACGGACCGTCTTTCGGCGTCGCGCCTTCCGGCACGTGGATGTGAATGTCCTGCTTCTCGAACGCTTCGTCCTTGACACCCAGACGGCGCGAACGCGAGCGGACCACCGAGCGCGCAGCTTCGACGGATTCCTTCATCACGTCGCCGAGCGAACCCGTGCGAATCACATTGCCCTTGCCCGGCATCACCGCGGCTTCGATGGTCAGCAAATCGCCGCCCACTTCCGTCCACGCCAGACCCGTGACCTGACCGACCTGATTTTCCTTGGCGGCCAGACCGAAGTCGTACTTGCGCACGCCGAGGAAGGTGTCGATATTGCCACCGTCGACCTTCACCGCGCCTTCCGCTTTCTTCAGCAGAAGCATCTTCACGACCTTGCGGCAGATCTTCGAAATTTCACGCTCGAGCGAACGTACGCCCGCTTCACGCGTGTAGTAACGAATGATGTCGCGGATCGCCGCCTCGGTTACATCGACCTCGCCATCCTTGAGGCCGTTGTTCTTCTTCTGCTTGGGCAACAGATAGCGTTGCGCAATGCTGACCTTTTCGTCTTCCGTGTAACCCGACAGACGGATCACTTCCATCCGGTCGAGCAGCGGCGGCGGAATATTCAGCGAGTTCGACGTCGCCACGAACATCACGTCCGACAGATCGAAATCGACCTCGACGTAGTGATCGGCGAACGTATGGTTCTGTTCCGGATCGAGCACTTCCAGCAGCGCCGAGGACGGATCGCCGCGGAAATCCTGGCCCATCTTGTCGACTTCGTCGAGCAGGAAGAGCGGATTGCGCACGCCGACCTTGGTCAGGCTTTGCAGAATCTTGCCGGGCATCGAACCGATATACGTACGACGGTGGCCGCGAATCTCGGCCTCGTCGCGCACGCCGCCGAGCGCCATACGCACGAACTTGCGGTTCGTAGCGCGTGCGATCGACTGACCCAGCGACGTCTTACCGACACCCGGAGGCCCAACGAGGCACAGGATCGGCGCCTTGACCTTGTCGACACGTTGCTGGACCGCGAGATACTCGAGAATGCGTTCCTTCACTTTCTCGAGACCGAAGTGGTCTTCGTCGAGCACGCGTTCCGCATTCGAGAGGTCGTTGTTGACCTTGCTCTTCTTGCGCCACGGCAAGCCGATCAGCGTATCGATGTAGTTGCGCACGACCGTTGCTTCAGCCGACATCGGCGACATCAGCTTGAGCTTCTTCAGCTCCGCGTCGGCCTTCTTCTTGGCTTCTTTCGGCATGCGGGCAGCCGTGATGCGCTTCTCGAGTTCCTCGAGATCCGCACCCTCTTCGCCTTCGCCCAGTTCCTTCTGGATCGCCTTGACCTGTTCGTTCAGGTAGTACTCGCGCTGGCTCTTCTCCATCTGGCGCTTCACACGCCCACGGATGCGCTTTTCAACCTGCAGGATGTCGATCTCGGCTTCGAGTTGCGCGAGCAGATGCTCGAGGCGCTCGATCACCGGGAACATCTCGAGGATGTGCTGCTTCTGGTCGAGCTTGAGCGGCAGATGCGCCGCGATCGTATCGGCCAGACGGCCAGCCTCGTCGATGCCTGACAGCGACGTCAGGATCTCCGGCGGGATCTTCTTGTTCAGCTTCACATACTGGTCGAACTGCGACACGATCGCGCGGCGCAGCGCTTCAGTTTCAGCGCTGTCGGCGTGGTCGGGTTCGAGCGGCATGACTTCGCACGAAAACTGCGTTTCCTGCTCTTCGATGGAAAGCGTTTTCGCGCGCTGCAAGCCTTCGACGAGCACCTTAACGGTGCCGTCGGGCAGCTTAAGCATTTGCAGGATGTTGGCGACACACCCTACTTCATACATGTCCTTTTCGGTCGGCTCATCTTTCGCAGCCGTTTTCTGGGCGACGAGCATGATGTGCTTACCGCCTTCCATCGCTGCTTCGAGAGCCTTGATCGACTTCGGGCGGCCTACGAAGAGCGGAATCACCATGTGCGGGAAGACGACTACGTCGCGCAGCGGGAGCAGCGGGAGCGTAATGCGTTCCGGCGGAAGGAGTTGGGTTCCTGACATTTCATTTCCCCATGAGTGGAATCAGTTCGTTCGATAGGTGAGGCCAGCAGAAAAGATTGCAAGCCTCCGCGTGTGGGAAAAGTTCAGTGACTCCGAAGGTTCAGTGACTCCATAGTGAAAACAACCATCCTGACCACACGATAAACGAAAAAAGCCGTTCACGTTGCCATGAACGGCTTTTTTTGCGTAACCCGAAAGCCGATCAGTTCGAACCCGCCACTTTGGGCGCGTCTTCGTAGATCAGTAGCGGTTTGCCGTCGCCGTCAATCACGTTGTCGTCAATGATGACCTTGCTAACGCCTTTCATTTGCGGCAGATCATACATTACGTCAAGCAACGCCTGTTCGAGGATCGAACGCAGACCCCGGGCACCCGTCTTGCGGCGGATTGCCTTACGTGCCACAGCTTGCAACGCACCCGGGCGAATTTCGAGCTCGACGCGTTCCATGTTGAACAGCTTGTGGTACTGCTTCACCAAGGCATTCTTCGGTTCGACCAGGATCTTCATCAACGCCGTTTCGTCGAGCTTGCCGAGCGTGGCCACCACTGGCAGACGGCCGATCAGCTCAGGAATCAGACCGAACTTGATCAGATCTTCCGGCTCCACTTCGCGCAGCACTTCGCCGGCGTCGCGGTCCTGCTTGCTCTTCACGCTTGCGCCAAAGCCGATACCGGTCTTCTCGGTACGGTCGACAATGACTTTCTCCAGACCGTCGAACGCGCCACCGCAAATAAACAGAATATTGGTGGTGTCGACCTGGATGAAGTCCTGATTCGGATGCTTACGGCCACCCTGCGGCGGCACCGACGCCATCGTACCCTCAACCAGCTTCAGCAAGGCCTGCTGCACGCCTTCGCCCGACACGTCGCGGGTAATCGACGGGTTGTCGGACTTGCGGCTGATCTTGTCGATCTCGTCGATGTAGACAATGCCGCGCTGGGCCTTGTCCACTTCGTAATTGCAGTTCTGCAGCAGCTTCTGGATGATGTTCTCGACGTCTTCACCGACGTAGCCGGCTTCCGTCAGCGTCGTTGCGTCGGCAATGACGAACGGCACGTTCAGAAGGCGTGCGAGCGTCTGCGCGAGCAAGGTCTTGCCGGAACCGGTCGGGCCGATCAGCAGGATGTTGCTCTTGGACAGTTCGATCTCGTCCTTCTTGTCGAGATGCTTGAGGCGCTTGTAGTGGTTGTACACCGCAACCGCGAGAATCTTTTTCGCGCGCTCCTGACCGATCACGTACTGGTCGAGGATTTCGCGGATTTCCTGCGGGCTCGGCAGATCGGACTTGGACAAGCCGGCCTCGATGCCCGCGCCTGCAGCCTCATCGCGGATGATTTCGTTGCACAGGTCAATACATTCATCACAGATGAACACCGACGGGCCTGCAATCAGCTTTTTGACTTCATGCTGGCTCTTACCGCAAAACGAGCAATACAACAGCTTTTCGCTGTTAGAACTTTTCTTGTCCGCCATAGATGTGTGAGCCTCCGGACACTCGATTACATGATACGCCGTTTGCCCCGGCCTCGCAGTTGGGGCGCGGCGGGACGTGAGCCAAGGTGACGGCGTTTGCCGCAGGCGCTCGGACGAGTCTTGATTATTTCACAACCGATCCGATGACGGCCTCACCCCGTTTCAGGGCAAGACCGCACGGACGATTCAACGGACATTTCAGGGACGCTTGTGCGCCACCTGGTCAACCAGACCGTAAGCTTGTGCGTCATCGCCGGACATGAAATTGTCCCGGTCGGTGTCGCGTGCGATACGCTCGACAGGCTGGCCGGTGTGATGCGCGAGCAGATGATTCAGCCGTTCCTTCAGGTACAGGATTTCACGTGCCTGGATTTCGATGTCCGACGCCTGGCCGCGCGCGCCGCCCAGCGGCTGGTGAATCATCACGCGCGAATTCGGCAGCGCAAAACGCTTGCCCTTTGCACCGGCTGCCAGCAGGAACGCACCCATGCTAGCCGCGAGGCCCATGCACAAAGTCGACACGTCCGGCTTGATGAATTGCATCGTATCGTAGATCGCCATCCCGGCCGAAACCGACCCGCCCGGGCTGTTGATGTAGAAACTGATGTCCTTGTCCGGGTTTTCGCTTTCAAGGAACAACATCTGCGCGACGACGAGATTGGCCGTCTGGTCGTTTACTTCGCCTACCAGGAACACGATCCGTTCCTTTAGCAGACGCGAATAGATGTCATACGAGCGCTCACCGCGGCCGCTCGTTTCCACGACGATCGGCACCAGTCCGAGCGCCTGCGCTTCGAGATCCCGCGAGGACTGGGAGGTCAGCGTGTCCAGCATTTGGGCGCGAAAGGTCATGCAATGGATCCTTGTCTGGAAATATTCTAAATATCAGGTGCTAGACAGGTGCGGCCGGCGAGACCGTATTCAAGTGCCCGATCAGCGCGAACGCGGTGTGCCACGCCGCGTGAAACGCGCCATGCAAAACGCAACGTACTTTCACAGCACAAAAAAACGGCGTGCGAGCCGTCGCTCCGACAGCCGGCACGCCGTTGCAGCGACGCTTACGCTTGCGCCGTTGCGCTTGCCAGTTCTTCGAAGCTAACTTCCTTGTCCGTCACCTTGGCCTTGCTGAGGACGAAATCGACGACGTTGGCTTCAACGACGTACGCTTCCATTTCTGCAAGGCGTTGCTGATTGGAATAATACCAGCGGACGACTTCCTTCGGGTCTTCGTAGCTTTTCGCGAATTCGTCGACTTCGGCACGAATCTGCTCCGGCTTGGCTTGCAGCTCATTGGCCTTGACCAGCTCGGCCAGCACGAGGCCCAGCTTCACGCGGCGCTCAGCCTGTTCCTTGAACATCTCAGCCGGGATCGGTGCATCAGCGGCGTTCGGCACACCACGTTGCTCGAGGTCCTGACGCGCCATAGCGACCAGACGCTCCTGATCCTGTGCGATCAGCGCGTTCGGCACGTCGAGTTCCGAGATCTTCAGGAGCGCGTCCATGACCTGGTTCTTGACGATCGCTTGCGTGCGGCGTTTCGCTTCGCGCTCGAGATTGTCTTTGATCTCAGCGCGCATCTTGACCAGATCGCCGTCTTCGATACCGAGCGACTTTGCGAATTCCGCGTCGATTTCCGGCAGGTGCGGCCACTCGATCTTCTTCATCGTGATCGTGAACTGCGCGGTCTTACCGGCGACATCCTTGCCGTGGTAGTCGGCCGGAAAAGCCAGGTCGAATTCCTTCGCCTCGCCGACCTTCAGGCCTAGCGCCGCCTTTTCGAACTCCGGCAGCATGCGGCCTTCGCCCAGCACGAATGCGAAGTCTTCGGCGCTGCCGCCCTGGAACACTTCACCGTCGATCTTGCCGACGAAGTCGACCGTCACGCGGTCGCCGTCTTTCGCTGCCGTGTCCGCGCCGCCGTCGCCGTGCTCGCCGGATTCGCCGCGAGCGTGGAAATGCACGCGCTGCTTGCGCAGGATGTCCAGCGTGCGATCGATTTCGGCTTCGCTGATGGTGGTCGTGGTGCGCTCGATTTCAGCCGTGGCGACGTCGCCCAGCTTCACTTCCGGATACACCTCGAAGGTCGCGTCGAACGCGTAGTCGTTTTCAGCAGCGTCGGCCTTCGGCGCGAAGCTCGGCTGACCGGCAACGCGCAGGTTTTCCGCGCGGCTGATGTCGAAAAACTCCTTGCCGACCTTGTCGCTCAGCACTTCAGCTTCAACCTGGCCCGAATACTGTTGCGTCACCATCTTGAGCGGCACCTTGCCCGGGCGGAAACCCGGCATGCGCACGTTCTTCGCGAGTTGACGGATACGCGAGTCCACTTCCTTCTGCACGGCGTCCTTCGGCAGGGAAATCGTTACGCGGCGTTCGAGCTTGCCGAGGTTTTCAACAACGTTAGCCATGGCTTCAATCGTCCTAAAATTATTCGAGCGAATCAGTTATCTTCTGCGTGCCGCTTTTCGATGTCGCTTCGCATCGCGCGTCGCATCAATTCGGCGCCTGCGCCGCGGGCTTGCAGGCCACCGGCAGCACGGTTGGGTCCAAAGAGCCGAATATTTTAGCAAACTATTTGCGCGCTTAGCCGGGATTCGACAATTGCGCGCGTTTTTATCGGTGTTGGAACCGCTTTTGAGGCTGTTTTTCACCTGTTTGCGATTCGCCGGTAACTCTTACGTCTGCCCTTGCGCTTAGCCTGCCCGTTTCAAGTCCGGTTGCAATGGTGCGCGTGCAGTTTGACGGCACTTTCCAGCGGCTTACCGGCTCACCGGCCAACGCGCGCCGGCAAGGCCGGCCGATTCGCCAGCCGCACCTGGCGCACCTGGCGCACCTGGCGCACCTGCCGCCCGCGCCGCGCCCGTGCTTTCCGTGCGCGCTCCCATGGACGATTCCGGCTATGCCGTTCGACATATTCAGTCCACGCGCCCATGCTGATAAGCTAACGGACGCGCTCGGGGCTGCGCGCTCATCCGATCAATTCACCCGCCCTCGCAACGACTCCAACCATTCAGAGACACCATGCCGAATTTGCCGTCCTCGCCTGTCGTCGTCATTGCTCCCGATTCCTTCAAAGGTTCGCTCAGCGCGGAACAGGTCGCGCAGGCGATTGCGTCCGGCATCCAGCGCGCCCGGCCGGACGCCAGCGTGCGTATCTGCCCGATGGCCGACGGGGGCGAAGGCACGCTCGACGCCATGCTCACAAGCGGCGGCGAACGCCGCAAGCTGAGCGTGCGCGGCGCGGCCGGTCCGGTGCGCGAGGCACTGACAGGCCTGCTGGCGGATGGCAGCGCGATCATCGAAACAGCGGAAATCGTCGGCATTACCGATCCGGTCGGCATGGGCGTGCCGGTCGAGGCGCGCAGCACCCGCGGCATGGGCGAAGCGATTCGCGCCTTGCTCGATGCCGGCGTGCGGCGCTTTTTCGTCGCGCTCGGCGGCAGCAGCACGAACGACGGCGGCGCCGGCTTGCTGGCCGGCCTCGGCCTGAAGCTTTTCGACGCGCAAGACAAGGAACTCGACGCGACGCCGGAGCAACTCGCTCGCGTGGCGCGCGTCGACGTATCGCAACTGGACGCCCGCCTCGCGGACACGCAGTTCGTCGGCATGTCCGATGTGGACAATCCGCTGACCGGCGATCACGGCGCGACCGCGGTATTCGGACCGCAAAAGGGTGTCAAGCCGGAACAGGTTGCTTCGATCGACGCCGCCCTCGCCCGCTTCGCCGATCTGCTCGAGGCGGCGCTGGGGCGCACGGCGCGCGACCAGCCGGGCGCGGGCGCGGCCGGGGGTCTCGGCTTCGCGCTGCACATGCTGGGCGCGCAGTTCGAGCCGGGCGCGGAAACCGTCGCGCGGCAGATCGGTCTGGACGCCGCGCTTGAAGGCGCGAACTGGCTGATCACCGGCGAAGGACGCTCGGACGTGCAAACGCTGCACGGCAAGGCGCCGTTCATCGCGTGCCGTCATGCGCAGGCTGCGGGTGTGCCGGCCACGCTGCTCTCCGGCGCGGTCGACTCCGCGGCGCTGCCGCGCCTCGCCGAATACTTCAGTGGCTGCTTCTCGCCGGCCCCCGGGCCGATCACGCTCGAAGTCGCAATTCGCGATGCGGCGCGCCTGCTGGCCGACGAAGCCGAACAGTTGACGCGTTTGAAGTACGGCGCGCGTTGACCGGAGGGGACGGTTGCGGCAACAATCACAGCGCCACAACCGCGCCACTTATCACGGGACAACCATGAAGGCCTCCGCCAAAGCCGGACTCGAGCAGTTCCTGACGTACCGTCTGCATGTCCTGAACAAACTCGCCGAGCGTGGCATTAGCGTGCGCTATCAGGACAAACTCGGTGTGACGTTGCCTGAAGCGCGGGTGATTGCATCAGTGGGCTCGTTCGGACCGTTTTCAATCATGGACCTGGCGCGGCACGCCAACCTCGACAAGAGCCAGGCGAGCCGCGCGGCTGAGGCATTGATCAGGCAGGGACTGGTGAAACGCGAGCCGAGCGCCGAAGACGGCCGCGTCGTGCTGGTGTCGCTAACCCCCGAAGGCCGCGCGCTCTATCGCAAGGTGATGCCGATCGCGCGCAAGTGGAACGGGGATATGTTCGACTGCCTCGACGAACAGGAAAAACTCGCGTTCGGTCAGGCGCTCGACAAGATCATCGAGACAATTTCCGTCCACGAGGGGTAAGCAAGGGCACGACGTCCCGTCAGTGCTTTGCGGGGCCTTGAGCGTGGGCGTTGGCGTTGGCGTTGTCGCGGCCTGCATCGCCAGCTGCAGCGCTTGCCGGGTCTGATCCGCCAGACACCTCGCCTGCCGATCCACCAGCAGCGCCCGCGTCACCGGTTCCGGCCGCTCCGCCCGTTGCACCCGCTCCACCCGTTGCACCCGCTCCGCCACCGGCCACACCGCCAGGCTGAGCCTGAACGCCACGCGCTAGCCGCCAGGCAATCGCACCCAGCGAGCCGACAGCCAGCAGCAAGGCCGCCCACAACATGTAGCGCCGCGTCGCGTCGGGGTCTTTACCCGATGCCTGCGCATCATCTCCCAGCTCAACAGGAAGCGCCTCACCCAGTCTCGCTGTGGCAGCAACCGATGACGTTCCCATCAACAGATCCGCCCGGCTCAGCGCCGACGACACCGCGGCCGCGCTCCCCACCGCCAGCGTGAAAGGCGGGGCGCCACGCGCGACGAAGGTGAGCGTCGCCGGACGCCAGCCCGCGGCGACGGTCAACGTGCCGCTTCCCAAACCGCCATTGCGCGTATCGACCACCACTCGCCATTGACGATCCGTGTCAGGGGCCAGCTCAAGCGATGGATTGCTTTGCTCCACCGCGCCGTTGTGCAAACGGAACAGCGTCGCGCCCGATACCTCTCGCCAGGCCGCCTCCAGCCCCGCACGCGAGTAGACGACGGCGGGCGCCACGGTATTCGGCTGTGGCAGGTTCAGGCGCAAACGATCGACGGGATAAGGGCCGCCGGTCTCGAAGAAATATTCGCCGTCTTTCGGACCCGCGCGGGCAACGATGCCGACGCGCCATTCCCGTTGAGTATCCGCGCTCCGCGCGCTTTCGGCGCCGGCCGCCTGTATCTGGGCATCGATCGATTCGATGTAGGGCGCGCCGTCGAGCCAGTGCAAACGCAGATAACGCGCGCGCATGCCGGTGAGCTCGATACGGTCCTGGCTCAGCGTGCTGCCGTTGTAGCTCACCTTGAGCAGTTGCGCTTCGCCGGCGGGTTGCCAGCTGCGCAGATCGTCACTCGATTCGACGCTGACACGCCCCTGGTAGTTGTCATCGCGCACATGGACGACCAGTGCATCGATCCGGGCGCCGCCCCGCGTCTCGCGCGCGAGATCGATCAACTCGGCGTCCTGCTGCTCGCGTGACGGTGGTGCGGAGGTTGCACGCAGCGACCCGTCGGCGGCGATGGTCACGCCGAGTGGCGCGCGGGTTCCGCCCGGCGCGGCGGACGGCAACGGAAACCAGCGCACCGGGCGCAAGGTAGCCGGCGCCCGGGAGGGCTCCCGCGGCGCGTCGAGCGAATACGGTACGGGCTCGCCCGCACCATTGAACACGCGCACATCGCCGAGATCGCCGCGCTGGCTGGCGGCGTACACGGCAGCCGGAAGCGTCACGCTGTAATAGGCGGCGCCGCTTTCGAGTTCAAGCGCAAAGCGCTGCGCAAACCTATCCGCCGCCACGGCCGCCGTCGACAACCACGCTGACGAGATCGCAAGACACCACCCCGCCGCTATCAGGACACGCTTCATTGCTCAGCTTCCAGAACCACTGCTTTGGGCGGCAACGGCGAGAAGTAACCGATCAGCAGCAACATCAGTCCAATACCGATGAACGATACGATCCGCTCGATACCGGTCACGTGTGACAGATCGAACAGGAACAGCTTGACGACAGTGGCTGCCAGCAGCGCGCCGCCGATGAACCAGAAAATCCGGCTGGCTCGCCTCGTCGCCCAGATCATCATAGCCAATGCGCAGACGGTCCAGAATACCGAGACCGAAGCTTGCACGAGCATCGAGTGCGACATGTCGTCGAGCTGGTATGGCACGCCGATCCAATGATGCAGCGTGCGCAGCAGCATCGCGTTGAGCCAGACGAATCCGGTCGCGCCGACCGCTACCTGCAACGGCACACGATATTCGCCGATCGGCACACCGAGGCGGTTGATGCGGATGAGCCACAACGCCGCCAATGCAAAGATCACCGCCTGCACCAGGTCGAGCGGATTGAGCAGCGGCAAGCGCGCCCACGCGCCGCCATCCTGTGTCAGGTTCGCATAGAACGTCCACATCCACATTACCAGCACAAGCGGCGTCGAGGCGATCGCGCACACCCGCACGATGCTGTCGCGGCGCGCAACCCACAACCCCGCAAAGGCAAACGCACTCCAGCCAACCAGAAACACCTGCTGGAAATTGAACGACGCCAGCACCGCATCGATATCGTACGCTGCATGGAAATGATGATGCAGCGTGCGCAGCAGCAACGCATTGAACCACAGGAACAGGGTCGCGAGCACCGCATAGTCGAAGGCCCGCGGATGCCAGTGCACGCCCAGCGCGCGCAGGCGCCGCAGCCAAACGGCACAGGCGACCAGCGCGAGGATCTGCGCGACGTCCAGCGGATTGAGAATCGGCAGCCAGAAGAGCGGCGCGGCGCTGCCGTCGCTCGTCACGCTCGCGATGCTCCACACCCATAGCAGGACGGCGAGCGGCGCTGCGCCCCACACCTGATACGCCTGCAGGAACCGCGCGACCGGCCAGCGCAAACGATGCCCGACGCCCGCCATCAGCAGCAGCAGAATGCCAAAGCCGTACGCCCACGCGCTCCAGCTCCATGCGCCTTCCGGCACGTACGCACGCAAGCCCCAATAGCCTTCGAGGGCGACGAGCGCGGCGGCTGTCCAGAACATCAGCACATGCAGGACAGCAAGCACCCGGTCGCTAATGTCGCGCTGCTGACGCCACAGCAGCGCGTAGGCGGCAACCACGACAACCGCGCAGACCAGCCAGCCGTAACCGCCGACCGGCGCCATGCTCAACATGAACAGACTCAATGTCAGCAAAGCGAGCACCGGCACGAGTGCCAGCGCAGGCAGTTCGGCAAGCGGCCAACGCAGCTTGCGGTGCGCGCCGTGCGCAAGCCACGCGGTTAGAACGGCGAACAGCGCGATGACGGCAGTCTCGAAACGATCGCGGTCGTACGCAAGGTGCGCGTGCGCGTACGCGTGGATTTCGTGCAGCCCGCCACAGATCCACCACAACAGTCCCCACACCCCGGCGACGAGGCCGATCTGCGGCATCCATGCGTGCCACGCGCCCGCTTCGCTGCGGCCATGCAAGCGCCATCCCGTGAAGATGCCCGCGATCGCAATCAGCACGGTCGCAATGTACGCGCCGTTCAGGACCGGCCATGCATGCGCGCTGCCGATCTGCGCGTACGTGCCGACAGCATACGCGGCCGCCGCGGCCAGTTGCATCAGCAGCCCAAAGCCGAAGGCACTCAGGCGCCGTTGGCGCACCGCGAGCCACGTGATCGCGGCGCCTTCGATGGCCCAGGTCGCGCTGGTGGTCGGTCCGGTGAAAGCGAGCGGCACGGCGAGTGTGGCGAAGATCACGGCCAGCGCGAGCATCGCTTCGAACATCATGCCGAGGCGCGCGCGCCGCGGCGCCAGCCAGCCCGCGACCGCCAGGTAGAAAGCAGCCAGCGCGACCGCGCTCCACGCCAGACCGAATTCGGTGCCCTTCATCAGGGCCGCTTGCAGACCGATCGCGACGAGCGGCGTGCCGAACACCAACGTACCGTCGACGTAATGCTTGAGCGCGATCTCACGGCGCAGCGCATAGAGCAACGCGATGCCGACATACATCAGGAAAAACAGAATCAGGAACGGCTCCGTGCTGGCCAGCAATTCAGGCCGGTAAGCCGTCACGCCCCACGCGGCGCCGATCGAGAACGTGAACACGAAGCCAAGCAGATTCAGGGGCCGCCACGCCTTGAACCACGCAATCGCGAAAATACCTGCGTTGAGTAGCGCGTAGTAGCTGAACAGCATCACGTGACTACCACCGCCCGTCGACAGGAGTAGCGGCGCGAGGAAGCCGCCCGCACTCCCCATGAAGGCCAGCGACGATGCGTTCTGGCGCACCGCCAGAAATGCGCTCAGGCCGCAGATCGCGATCATCAACGGCAAGGCGGCGCCTGCCGGCAGCAGATGATAGAGCCGGGTTGCGGCGAACACGGTCAGATAAAGCGCGCCGACGCCGCCGCCCTGCAAGATAAGCCCGTACGCTCCGCGACGCTCGCCAATGCGCCACCCGAGCCCGAGCAGGACGGTCGCGGCGAGCGCCACGCCGGCCAGGCGGAATTCGATCGGCAACAGACTGTTGTCCGCGGCGTATTTGAGCAGGAACGCAATGCCGAAGAACAGCACGACGATGCCGACCCGCACAACCGTGTTGCCACCAAATAGCCAGTCGCGAGCGCTTTTGAAGAGGCGTTCGACGAGACCGGGACCGCGCGGAGGCGCGGGCGGAGTTTGCGCGGGTATCGGTGAATCGGCAGACGGCGACAACGCTGCGGGGTTGTGTGGCTGGCCATTCAGCGTGCCCGCTACGGCCGATCCGCTCGATGCAAGCGCTGCGGCCGGCTCCTGCGGCGTGACTGCGCTGGCGCTCACCGTCGGGCGCAAGGCTGCCGGCTGCGGCGGCGTGACTGCACGCTCGCGACGCGACTGCTGCCCCGCTGCGGGCGGTATCGCGTAAGGATGCGATGCGAGCGTGTCAGGACCCCGCCCGGACAACGTCGACTCACCATCCTCACTCGCGGTCGCCGACGCGCCGGTAACCCCGGCGCGCAATGCCCGGATCTCACCGCGCAGAACGACAATCTCCTGCTCCAGTCGCTCGACGCGCGCAGCGAGTTCGCTGGATGGGCTGCCGGCCGGGTAGTTCAGGTTATCGGACGCCGCCGGTTTGGACACGGGGTCGCTTACGGGCCGTGCAGACTGCTTTTGCAGCAGACGTGCGAGCGCAACGCCAGCCATCCCCCCCGCCAATGCACCGAAACCAATCGAGAAATCGTTCGACACGGCGGCTACTATCCCGATCACCGCGCCGATCAGGGCAAATATCACGCTCATCGCATGCCTCTATTATTGTCTTCAACTGCGAGATCCGTTTGTCGCACGGATTAATCCGAAACCATTGCGCCAGCAAACCAGCGAAAATCGGCGCGCAGAATACCATGTAAGTCGAGTCGCGAACCACGCTTTTGAAGCACTGCGTGAACGAAATCAAATGGCGGCGCCTATTCACCAACGCATATCTCTTTTTCGCCAGTTTTTTTGCTAACTTCACACGGCTTTTTTTCGCAGGATTAATCCGGGGAGGGCTACCGGCGATTAGCGGAGGCCCGCGCGGATGCGCCGACCGTCGTGGTTCAAACACGTGTGAGCCACGCCCGGCCTAAGCGGACCCAAGCAGCCATTTCTTAATCCATGCGTTCAATGCCGATCACGTGCGAATTAACAATCCACACAATATGCATCGCAACGGATGCCGCGTGAATTCAGGCACAGCGCGCTGAACATCCGATTGTCTGGACAAATCCGGCAGCCGCTCTCACCTACGCCCGCATCCATATTGTTTAGCAGATTAACTGCGTTTAACGCCTTTGCCACACTTCCAGAGCGGCAGGTCCGGCCAACCCGCCAGGTTCGCGGCAAGCCATCAACCATGTCAAAATTCGGGATCGGCCTACAGGCCTTCTATCACCCCATTTCATCCAGGGAAGCTTCAGTGGACATCAACAAACAGGTAGCGGCCCTCACCGCCTCAGAACTTCAAACCGCCGGCGCGAGCCAGGCGACGGCGATCGCCGTCAGTGTGCTGCTGCGCCATCTGCGCTCGCCCGAATTGGTCAAGCTGTTGTCGTCGGCGTTCGAAAACCACCAGGCGGTCATGCTGCAAACGCCGTGGCCCGATCCGATGCTGCACGCGTTCGATTCGACTCGCCGCTTTCTCGAAGGCGCCGCACAAGCCGAACTGCCGGGCACGCAAACCGAACCGCCGTCGGCCGCGCCGGACGCCTGAGCGCTGCCGGACACGCGCCGTTCGATACACGTCGAGTGAAAAACAAAAAACCCCGTCAGTCCAAAGACTTAACGGGGTTTTCTGCTACTTTTCCGCTACATACGGATGGTGCGAGGGAGGGGACTCGAACCCCTACACCCTTGCGGGCGTCAGGACCTAAACCTGGTGCGTCTACCAATTTCGCCACCCTCGCAGCCGGGCAAAGCGCTGCGCGTTCCGCCCGATGTCCTGCATGCTCATGAGCGCGTCAAAATCCGCGCCCGAAAGCGTAAGCGCGAGATTCTAACCGATTGATTCGCGCTTGTCTGCATTTGCTCATGCATCTGTCCAACAGACGTCGATGCTACAATTTTTGGCTAAACGCGCGCACCCCGTGCCCTCTACGCCGCCCTCCCCACATTCCAATCCCGTGAATTTCGACGAATATTGCCAGCAGAAAGCGGCGCCGCCCGGATCGAGCACCTACTATGCGCTTCGGCGGGCACCCGCGGCAAGCCAGCCGCTCCTGACCGCGCTGTTCGCGCTGCGCCGCGAATTCGAGGAAACCGTAAAAGAAGTCAGCGATCCGGCAATCGGCCGCACCAAACTCGCGTGGTGGCAAAACGAGCTCGCCGCGCTGGCTGCGGGCTCGCCGTCGCATCCGGTTTCAAAGGCACTGGCAGCCTATCTGCCCGATGTGCAGGCCGCCTATCCGGCGTTGCAGGCGTTGCTCGCCGGCTTCGAAATGGACCTCGACCAGGCACGCTATCTCGACTACCCGAATCTGCGGCGCTATGTGCAGGGCGTGGGCGGCACCTTTGCATCGCTGGTCGCGCGCGCGACGGCAAAAAACGCCGCAGAGGCGTCAAGCTGGGCGGCACCGCTCGGCGAAGGGCTGCAGCTTGCCCAGTTCGTTGTCGAAACCGGCAATGATGCACGTCACGGCCGCATCTATATTCCGGTCGATGAAATGCAGCGCTTTAACGTCACTGCCGCCGACCTGATCAACCGGAAATATTCCGACGCTTTTACCGAGCTGATGCGCTTCGAAACCAGGCGGGCTCGCGATGCGGTGCGGGCAGCACTCGCCGCCATGCCCGCGCATGAGCGACGCACGCAGCGCACGTTGGTCGCGCAAGCGGCACTCGCTCTCGCACTGCTGGATGAGATCGAACGTGACGGCTATCACGTACTGCATCAGCGCATTGCGTTGACGCCGATCCGCAAGCTCTGGCTTAGCTGGCGCGCCAGGTAAGCGGACAGTAAGCGGACAAATAGACAAACGGACCCCGGCCCAGGCGAACGGCCGCCGCGTCATGCTGGGAAGCGCGCACGGTCCCTTGTCAGACGCGCAGTAAGGGCAGCGGCTCGAACCGCTGCTGCAGGATCGCGGACGAATCGAGCCCCCACCAGGGGCCGAGCACGGTCGCATAGAGTTGCTGAAAATCGATGCCGACCGGCAAGTTGCCATTGCCGTCCAGGCGCGCGAGCACCGGCGGCAAGCCGTACAAACCGCCCCGCACTCGCCCGCCCATCACGAAATGCGGCGCCACGGTGCCGTGGTCCGTGCCGTTGCTCTGGTTCTCACGCGGGCGCCGGCCAAACTCGGCATAGGTCATCACCAGCGTCTCATTCCAGCGGCCGAGTTCCACCAGCGCCGACTTCATCGACGCAAACCCTTCGGCCAATTGCTTGAGCAGCGCCGCTTGCTGGCCGGGCTGGTTCTGGTGCGTATCGAACCCGTTCAACGTCAAACGGATCACTGCGACGCCTTGTCCATTACGCGGCTGCCCTTGCGGCGTATCGCCGGCGGCGAGCACCTGCATTGCCGTCCTGATCGAACTGCCGAACGCACCGCCGGGAAACGCCGTCTTCAATTGCGCCTGAGCTTGCGTAGGACGCAGGCGGTCGGCGGCTTTCACGATATCGTTCTCGACGTCGAGAATATGCGCCAACTCCGGATTACGCTCGTGCAGCGACACCGGTGTGGCGAGGCGCGAGGCTTTGACGAATTGCTCAGGATTGACCAGCGCGATCGCGCGCGCGCCGTTGGCGAACGGCCCCATTTCGGCGCTGCCGATCACCACGCCGTCGGCGGCAAAACCGGTAGGTACCGGCGTCTGCGCGAACGCACGGGTGAGCCAGCCCTCGCGCAGGTATTGGTCCGAACGCGACGCGGTGTCCCAGATCTCGATCGAACGGAAATGCGACAGGTTCGGTTGCGCGTAGCTCACGCCCTGCACGATCGCCAGTTGACGGCTTTGCCAAAGCGGCATCAACGGCTGCAATGACGGATGCAAGGCGGTGCGCTCGTCGAGCTGAATCGCCTGCTCGCGTTTGATGCCGATATTTTTTCGTAGCTGATAGTAAGTGGGATCGGCAAACGGAATCACGGTATTCAAACCGTCGTTACCGCCCTTCAGTTCGACGAGAATCAGCAGGTTGCTGTATCCGCGATTCGCTGAGCCGCCGGGCGTTGCCATCTGCGCACCGAAGGCGCGCGGCAACCAGAGCGTTGCGCTGGCGGCCGCGCCCATCGAGAGAAAGCTGCGTCGTTTCATCCTGCACCTCGTTCGCTTGTCATGGCGCGCGTCGGGTCGCCTTCGACGGATCGCTGGTTCGCGTGGCCGATCCGGGTTAAACGGTTGAGCGGCTCGATTCCGTCGCCTGCCGCAGTCGCTTACCTCAACCCATAAGCTCGCTGCTCATTTCAACTCTCATTTCAACTGATAAGCCGGGTCCATCAGCAACGCCTCCAGATAAGCACTGGCGGTCGAATCGGTAGCAATGGCATCGACCGGCGTGAGCGGCAACACCGCATGCTGCAGTTGCAGC
This sequence comes from Paraburkholderia sp. BGA-UO-ETr-F12, assembly GCF_059567945.1. Lineage (NCBI taxonomy): Bacteria > Pseudomonadati > Pseudomonadota > Betaproteobacteria > Burkholderiales > Burkholderiaceae > Paraburkholderia > Paraburkholderia sp. BGA-UO-ETr-F12. The sequence goes on from NZ_JCAQOZ010000030.1 coordinate 93,797, forward strand.
TCCACCGACAAGCCCGGCTTGGCCGTCGGCGCGGCGTTATATTGCGCAAGCCATGTGTCGATATCAAAGCGTACGCCACCTCGGGCTGGCTGGCCGACTCGCGCCATCGCGCGCTGCATCTGCGGATTCGCCTGCATCTTGCCGGGTACGCCGCTTGCCGCGATCTTGGGGTTCATCGGATTGCCGGTACGCCGCAGGCCGGCGGTTTCGGTCGCACGAAACAGTTGCTCGACGAATTGCTTGCGTGCAAGCAGGGTCGAACTATTGATCCATATCGTGCCGCCCGGCCACCCTTTGACGTTTGGCGGATAGAACAGGTTCTCGCCGAGCGTGCGGATCTCCGCGGCGAACGGCGCCGTGTTGTCATAGCCGATATCGAACGCGCGCAGGGTCCCCACGACGAACTCCGCCGGCGATTTCACCAGCACGCCGCGATCGTTGTCGTCCCAGAACGCGTCGCTCATGAAGAGGCCGCGCAGCGCGACCTTGATATCGTAATGACTTGCGCGAAACTGCGCGGCGATCGGTGCGATGCGGGCGGGATCGGGGGTATCGGAGACAAACTCGCGCCACAGCCTGGTCGTGACGAAGGTCGCGGTTTCAGGCCGCGCGAGCAGGATGTCGAGCACCTGATCACCGTCGAACGGACCGCTTTGCCCCAGCACGGTCTTGTTACCGTCGTCGTGCTGGTTGGCGCGCCATACATACGCGTGCGTGTCGGGGTCGAGGCCCCACCCCGTGTAGGCACGCGCGGCTTCCGATACGTCGCGCTGCGTGTAATGCCCTTCGCCGAGCGTGAACAACTCCATCACCTCGCGCGCGAAGTTTTCGTTGGGTTTGCCCTTGCGATTGCTCGCGCCATCCAGGTATTGCAGCATCGCCGGATCTTTCGCGACGTCGTGCAACAGTTCGCCGAAGTTGCCGAGCGCGTCCCGGCGCAACAGCATATTCTGCTGCGCCATCTCCTGCGGATACGCGACCTTGTCCTGCCCCGACGTGAAGAGGTTGTGCCAGAAGAGCGTCATGCGTTCGGTCAGCGGCGACGGCGTGCTCAACATCTCCCGCACCCACCATGCACGTAATATTTCGTAACGCTGGCCGCGCTGCCGCTGCTCGTCACGGCGTTGATCGTCCGTCCACGTCTTGCGGGTGTCGCGTGTCGGGATCGGCTCGAGGACCCATTCAGGCAGCGGCGTCACGGCTTCGGTTCGGACTGTGGCCAATACTTTGTCGACGGCCTGCTCGCGCGTGAGTCCAACGTATTGCGCGAGCTCGCCGCTATCGGGCGCGAAGCCGACTCGAGTCAGGAAGAAGCGCGCATCATCGGCATCGAGAATGTCCTGTTCTGCGGGGGCAACGGAGGATGCGGCAGATGCCGTACGATGCCTGTTGTGGGAGACATGAGTGGCGCCGTGCTGCTCGGCCGGCGCCGACGCACACCAGGTCGCGGCTGCGAGCGCAGCGGCCGTCACTGCTAGCCAGCGTCTACCCTTACCGCCTGTCAGCATGTTCATTATCGATTGTCCGGTTGAGCCGGTTGAGCCGGTTGAGGAGCGTCACGAAAAGGCGTTAGCGCGCACAAAAACCGCGCTGTGCTCTGGCAACACAACGGCAGATGGAAGGGGAAAGTTGACGGGGGAAGTGCAACGAATTCTTTCAGCCACGGCGAAAGCGCGACCGGACGCACCCCGAGCGGGCACGGAAATAGCTAGCGCTTGTAGAGTTCGCGGACAGCGTCTTCGATATGCTGCCGCAACAGACGCCGCTCGTCGGGCGTCATATGACCATCACGGCGACGTTGATCAAGATCGGGGGGAACTGCTGTGCGCAGCATTGCATCTGAGGCGGGGCGCTCGACAGTGGGGCTGTGCCGGTTTGCTCTGGAATTGGCCTGCCTTGGCACGCGTTCGCTCGTCGCTCTCTCGGCCGAAGGCTGGGCGTGGGCGAACGTTGACCCGAGTGTGCCTGCAAGCGTCCCGGCTACCGCCAGTGCAATTACGCTTAGGCGCACATTCGGCCAAACCCCTCCCTTCATGTTGTTCCCTTCGTGGCGCGGCAACCGGCTACCTCAAATGCGTATACAGACCCCGGTAGCGAGCCGGGTGCGAGAGTTTTAGTCGAGTGAAGTATCCACCGAACAGCCGCATTCAGTAAAGGAGTCTACCTGCCGATGCTTTACGTCGTGCCACAGTGCGGGTAAATTTTGTAACTGACTGTAACTCCGAAAACGATGCAACCGCGCACCACTTTCTAATCGCGCTAAGATGCCGACCATGGAAACTAAAAACCCTTCGAAAATCCTCGTCGTCGACGACGATCCGCGCCTGCGCGATCTGCTGCGCCGCTATCTCGGTGAACAGGGCTTCAATGTCTATGTTGCCGAGAACGCGCCGTCCATGAACAAGCTCTGGGTGCGCGAGCGCTTCGACTTGCTGGTGCTCGATCTGATGCTGCCCGGCGAGGACGGCCTGTCGATCTGCCGTCGCCTGCGCGGCAGCAACGACCGTACGCCGATCATCATGCTGACGGCCAAGGGTGAAGACGTCGACCGTATTGTCGGGCTCGAAATGGGCGCCGACGACTATCTGCCCAAGCCGTTCAACCCGCGCGAACTGGTCGCGCGGATTCACGCGGTGCTGCGCCGCCAGTCGCCGTCGGAGTTGCCGGGCGCGCCGTCCGAGACCACCGAGGTGTTCGAGTTCGGCGAGTTCGCGCTGAATCTCGCCACTCGCACGCTCACCAAGGCCGGCCAGGAAATTCCGTTGACCACGGGTGAGTTCTCGGTGCTGAAGGTGTTTGCGCGCCATCCGCGCCAGCCGCTGTCGCGTGAAAAGCTGATGGAACTGGCTCGCGGCCGTGAATACGAAGTCTTCGACCGTAGTCTCGACGTGCAGATTTCGCGTCTGCGCAAGCTGATCGAACCTGATCCGGGCAGCCCGCGTTTCATCCAAACCGTCTGGGGTCTCGGCTACGTGTTCATTCCTGACGGTGCAGCCTGAGTTTGTTCTCACCTACAGTTTTTGATTTCAAATAAGAAGGGCCCATGCGGATCGACCGGCGCCTCCTGACGCTCGCGTTCGGCGGCCTTTTCTGGCGGACCTTTCTGTTGATCGCGCTGTTGATCGCAGTCAGTCTCGCCGCGTGGTTCCAGAGCTTTCGGGTGATCGAACGCGAGCCGCGCGCGCAGCGCGTGGCTTTGCAGCTGGTCGCCATCGTCAAGCTCACGCGCACCGCACTCCTCTATTCCGATCCCGACCTGCGGCGCGCGTTGCTGCAGGATCTGGAGAGCAATGAAGGGGTGCGCGTGTACCCGCGCGAAACCACCGACAAGTACAAACTCCAACCCGACGAGTCGCTGAACCGGCTGATCGAGCACGACATTCGCGGCCGTCTCGGCGACGACACGGTCATTGCGCAGAGCGTCAACGACATTCCCGGCGTCTGGATCAGCTTCAAGATCGACGACGACGATTACTGGGTGGCGCTCGACCGCGATCAACTGGACAACGCAACGGGCCTGCAATGGGCCGGCTGGGGGGTGTTCGCGCTGGCGCTCTCGCTGTTCGGCGCGGCCTTCATTACCAGTCTGGTGAACCGTCCGTTTGCCCGGCTCGCGATGGCTGCGCGCAAGGTCGGCTCGGGCCAGTCACCGGAGCCGCTGCCCGAGCGCGGCATGGGCGTGGCCGCCGAAACCAATCGCAGTTTCAACCAGATGGTGCAGGACCTCGAACAACTCGAGGCCGACCGCGCGCTGATGCTCGCGGGGATCTCACACGATCTGCGCACCCCGCTCGCACGGCTGCGGCTGGAAACCGAGATGAGCCCGTCCGACCAGGCGACGAAAGACGCGATGGTGGACGACATCGAGCAGATGGACATGATCATCGGCCGCTTCCTCGATTACGCCCGTCCGGTACAGCGTGTGCCGGAACCGGTCGATCTGTCGGTGATCGCGGGCGAACTCGCAGCGCGGATGCAGAGCGAAGACAGCATGCGCCTGATCACGCGGCTCGCGCCCTCGGCGGTGATCGAGGCGGACGAGACCGATATGCGGCGGGTGGTTGGCAATCTGCTGGAAAACGCCCGCAAGTATGGCCTGAGCGACGGCGACGGCATCCCGCATGTGATTCTGGAAACGCGGGTGTCGCACTCGCGGGTCGAACTGTCAGTGGTCGACGAAGGGCCCGGGATTCCCGAAGATCAGTTGTCCCTTGTCACGCGCCCGTTCTATCGCGTGAATTCGGCGCGCACCCAGGCAAACGGCACGGGCCTCGGCATGGCCATCGTCCAGCGGCTGGTAGGCCGTTATCGCGGCGCGCTGCGCCTGCGCAATCGCACGCCGGGTCCGGGGCTGGAGGTCACCATAGAATTTCCGCTCGCAAAAGGCGCCTGAATCCCACGAAGGAGCACTCGCATGAAAACCGTCGGCGATAAACTCGAAGCGTTCACCGTGACTGCCGCCAAGCCCGGTTTCAACGATTACGAAGAAAACGGCATGTCGGCGTTCGAAGAAATCACCGAACAGTCGTTTCCCGACAAGTGGAAAATTATCTATTTCTACCCGAAGGATTTCACGTTCGTGTGTCCGACGGAGATCGTTGAATTTGCCAGACTCGCGAAGGATTTTGAGGAGCGCGACGCCGTGCTGCTAGGCGGCAGCGTCGATAATGAGTTCGTCAAGCTGGCATGGCGCCGCGAGAACAAGGATCTGAACAAGCTCAACCACTATTCGTTCGGTGACGTGAAAGGCGAGTTGATCGACCAGCTTGGTGTACGCGACAAGGAAGCCGGCGTGGCGCTGCGTGCGACGTTTATTGTCGATCCGGACAATACGATTCAGCACGTCTCGGTCAATAACCTGAACGTCGGCCGCAACCCAGCAGAGGTATTACGCCTGCTGGACGCGCTGCAAACCTACGAAGAATGCGCTTGCAACCGCCCCGTGGGCGGATCGACGTTGTGATGCAACAGATTCGATAAAAAACCCGCGGCGCCTGAAAAGCAGCAGCGGGTTTTACGAGGCCCATAAAATCGCACCCAACTCCTAGTTTTTAACCAACAAAACTACGGCCTGAGCTTCAATCCCTTCGCCACGGCCGAGATATCCCAACTTCTCATTCGTCTTGGCCTTAACGTTCACCCGCTCGACCGGCAGGTTAAGGTCCGCGGCGATGTTAATCCGCATTGCTTCAATGTGAGGTGCGAGCTTAGGCGCCTGAGCAACCACACTACTGTCCACGTTAGCGATAGAAAATCCACCCGCCGTTACACGGGCAAAACACTCCCGCAGCAAAACCCGGCTATCCGCGCCGGCGAATTTAGCATCGGTATCGGAGAAATGACGCCCGATATCGCCCATTGCAGCAGCGCCAAAAATGGCATCGGTAATCGCATGCAGCAGCACATCCGCGTCCGAATGCCCGAGCAGGCCGCGTTCGTAAGGAATCGTCACCCCGCCAATAATCAACGGACGGCCCGGCACCAGCGCATGCACGTCATAGCCCTGCCCAATTCTGAAATCCATATGCGTCAAGTCCATTCATTTAAATTCGATTAACCGCTCAGGAAGCCGAAGCCGGCCGGGACAGAATCGCCTCGGCCAGATCGAAATCTTCCGGATAAGTGACCTTGAAGTTGCGCAAGCTCCCCTGCACCAACCTGGGCGCATGCCCCAGCCACTCGATCGCGCTCGCTTCGTCGGTCAAATCGTGACCGTCCGCCTGCGCGCGCAAAATGGCCTCGCGCAACATGCCGATGCGGAACATCTGGGGCGTCTGCGCCTGCCACAGGCCGTCGCGCGCCTCGGTGCGGGCAATCCGCCCGTCCGACGATCCGGCATCGATCCGCTTCAGGGTATCCGCAACCGGCAGCGCCATGATGCCGCCCACCGCGTCCTCCTTCAGCGCGGCGACCAGCGCGCGGATCAAGCCAGGCGTAATGCCGGGCCGCGCGGCGTCGTGCACCAGCACCCAGTCGTCGTCGTGCGCACCGAACTCGGCCAGCGCATGCAAGCCGTTCAGCACCGACGCCTGGCGCGAGGCCCCGCCGGCGCGCCGCACGGCAAAACGCAGCCCGCTGAAGCGGCGAGCGTCAAAGTGCTGGTCGTCCGGGGCAATGACGACCAGCGTTTGCGCAAACTCGCTGCAGGCGTCGAACGCCGCCAGCGAGTAATGCAACATGTCGCGACCGGCGACAGTGCGATATTGTTTGGGCATCGCGGCGCCGGAACGGCTGCCGGTGCCAGCGCACGGAATCAGGGCAAATAGACGGGAAGTCACGAGTGCGGATGCCGCGAAGTGAAAGTAAACGACGGATTTTATAATAGGTCCTTCGCATCTACGCCCCGACACGCGTAAACTTGCCGATCACGTGTGAGCCCGAGGCCGTCTTTTCTCTTCTATGCCAGACATCGCCGCATCATCGCAGTACTCCCCGCCCGTCGCGCTCGTCAAGACCGGCCAGCGTTTTGCCTTCGACGGCACGCACGGCTCGTCCGACGCGCTGCTGATCGCCCGCTACCATCTCGCCTATCGCGAGAAGGTGCCGTTGCTGGCCGTGGTCTGCGAAAGCGCCGTCGACGCGCAACGCTTGTCGCAGGAGATCAGCTTTTTCGCACCCGAGGCCCGGGTGCGTTTGCTGCCCGACTGGGAAACGCTGCCTTACGATACCTTTTCGCCTCACCAGGATCTGGTCTCCGAGCGCCTCGCCACGCTGCACGACCTCGGCGAAGGCCGCTGCGACATCCTGCTGGTGCCGGCCACCACCGCCTTGTACCGGATGCCGCCCGCGTCCTTCATGGCGGGCTACACGTTCTCCTTCTCGCAAGGCGAACGCCTGAACGAAGCCAAACTCAAGGCGCAATTGACCCTGGCCGGCTACGAGCACGTGAGCCAGGTGGTGCGTCCCGGCGAATACTGCGTGCGCGGCTCGCTGCTCGACCTCTTTCCGATGGGCTCGCCGCTGCCGTACCGGATCGACCTGTTCGACGACCAGGTGGACTCGATCCGTGCCTTCGACCCGGATACGCAGCGCAGCCTCTACCCGGTGAAAGAGGTGCGCCTGCTGCCCGGCCGCGAATTCCCCTTCGACGAGGCCGCCCGCACGGCCTTTCGCAGCCGCTGGCGTGAAACTTTCGAGGGCGATCCAAGCCGCGCGTCGATCTATAAGGACATCGGCAACAGCGTGCCTTCGGCGGGCATCGAATACTATCTGCCGCTCTTCTTCGACGAAACCGCCACGCTCTTCCACTATTTGCCCGAAGGCGCGCAACTGGCGTTCGTCGGCGATCTGGATGCGGCGATCAAGCGCTTCACCAACGACACCAGGCAGCGCTACAACTTCCTGTCGCACGATCGCGACCGGCCGATTCTGGAGCCGCAGCGTCTATTTCTCTCGGACGAGGATTTTTTCACGTTCGCCAAGCCGTTCGCGCGACTCGTCCTGCCGGCCAACGCGGGCGGCGGCTGGTCGACCCCGTTGCCGAATCTTGCGATCGACCGTCACGCGGAAGATCCGATTGCGGCCCTGCGCGCCTATCTGGACACCACCCCGAACCGCGTGCTGTTTGCCACTGAATCGGCCGGCCGGCGCGAAACGCTGTTGCAGTTGCTGGCCGACAATCATCTGCGACCGGCATCGAGCGACACCTTCCAGAGCTGGCTCGCCGGCGATACGCGTTTCTCGCTCGGCGTCGCCCCGTTGGCCAACGGTTTTGCCGTGCCCGCGGAGGGCATTGCGATCATCACCGAGACGGAGCTTTACGGGCCACTCGCGCGCCGCGCGGGCCGCCGCCGCCAGGAACAGGCGAGCAACGTCGATTCGATGGTGCGCGATCTGTCCGAGCTGAAGATCGGTGATCCGGTCGTGCATTCGCAGCACGGCATCGGCCGCTATATGGGCCTCGTCACGATGGATCTCGGCGAAGGCGAGACCGAATTCCTGCACCTGGAGTACGCGAGCGACAGCAAGCTCTACGTGCCGGTTGCGCAGTTGCACGTGATCTCGCGCTACAGCGGCGCGGATCCGGAAAGCGCGCCCTTGCATTCACTCGGCTCGGGCCAATGGGAAAAGGCCAAACGCAAAGCCGCGCAGCAGATCCGCGACACCGCGGCGGAACTGCTGAACCTGTACGCCCGTCGCGCGCTGCGTGAAGGCCACGCGTTCGCGCTCGAACCGAAAGACTATGTGAAGTTCGCCGAGAGTTTCGGCTTCGAGGAGACGCCGGATCAGGCCGCGGCGATTGCCGCAGTGATCGGCGATATGACGAGCGGCAAACCGATGGACCGCCTCGTGTGCGGCGACGTCGGTTTCGGCAAAACCGAGGTGGCGCTGCGTGCGGCGTTTATCGCGGTGATGGGCGGCAAGCAGGTCGCGCTGCTCTCGCCCACCACGCTGCTCGCCGAACAGCACACGCAAACCTTTAGCGACCGGTTCTCCGACTGGCCGGTGCGGATTGCCGAACTGTCGCGCTTCAAGTCGACCAAGGAAGTCAACGCGGCGATCCAGCAGATCAACGAAGGCACCGTCGATATCGTCATCGGCACGCACAAGCTGCTGTCCTCCGATGTGCAGTTCAAGCGGCTGGGGCTCGTGATCATCGACGAGGAACACCGGTTCGGCGTGCGTCAGAAAGAGGCGCTGAAAGCGTTGCGCGCCGAAGTCGACGTACTCACGCTCACCGCCACCCCGATCCCACGCACGCTCGGCATGGCGCTCGAAGGCCTGCGGGATTTCTCCGTGATCGCCACCGCGCCGCAAAAGCGCCTCGCGATCAAAACCTTCGTGCGTCGCGAAGAAGACAGCGTGATTCGCGAAGCCATGTTGCGCGAATTGAAGCGCGGCGGCCAGGTGTACTTCCTGCATAACGAAGTCGAGACGATCGAGAATCGCCGGCAGATGCTCGAAACGCTCGTGCCCGAAGCGCGCATTGCCGTCGCGCATGGTCAGATGCATGAGCGCGAACTCGAACGCGTGATGCGTGACTTCGTTGCCCAACGCGCGAACGTTCTGCTGTGCACGACGATTATCGAAACCGGTATCGACGTGCCGAGCGCCAACACGATCCTGATTCACCGTGCCGACAAGTTCGGTCTTGCGCAATTGCATCAGTTGCGTGGCCGGGTCGGTCGTTCGCACCACCAGGCGTACTCGTATCTGCTGGTGCATGACCCGCAAGGGCTGACCAAGCAGGCGCAGCGCCGCCTCGAAGCCATCCAGCAAATGGAGGAACTCGGTTCCGGCTTCTATCTCGCGATGCACGACCTCGAGATTCGCGGCACAGGCGAAGTGCTCGGCGACAAGCAATCGGGCGAAATCCAGGAGATCGGTTTCCAGCTCTATACCGACATGCTCAACGACGCCGTCAAGGCGCTCAAGGAAGGCAAGGAACCGGACCTCACCGCCCCGCTCGCGGCGACCACGGAAATCAATCTGCACGCCCCCGCCATTTTGCCGGCCGACTATTGCGGCGACGTGCAGGAACGCCTGTCGCTCTACAAGCGCCTCGCCAATTGCGAACACAACGATTCGATCGACAGCATTCAGGAAGAGTTGATCGATCGCTTCGGCAAGTTGCCGCCGCAGGCACACGCGCTCGTCGAGACACATCGTCTGCGATTGGCGGCCAAGCCTTTGGGCATTTCGAAAATCGACGCGGGCGAAGCCGTGATCGGCTTGCAGTTCATCCCCAATCCGCCGATCGACGCCATGCGGATCATCGAGATGGTGCAGAAACACAAGCACATCAAGCTCGCGGGCCAGGACAAGCTGCGCATCGAAACGCGCAGTCCGGATCTGGCCGTGCGTGTGGCGACGGTCAAGGAAACCTTGCGCGCGCTCGGCACGCCCAGTCGCGGCACCGCTGCCACGGCGGCGGCGCGCTAAGCTGTCGCTGGATGTTCACGCGCCGCTATCACGCCAACTTCGGCGTGCATAGCGGCGTCGCGACGGATACCCGCGCCGGCACATGAGCCTGATGCAAAAAAACGGGTACGTCTAGCCGTTTTTCGCTCATGCTGCGGTGCGCAAACGCGCTCCGCAGCATACGGGTGAAGGTTTTTTGGGTATGATCGAAAGACTCAAATGCTGGAGTCTTGTCATGTCACACGTCGCTGAATCAGCGCAGTCCTCGCAAACGCCCGCCACTGCATCGAATTCTTCCTCGCCTGCCTCGCTTCCCTGGGTCACCCGTCTCGTGTCGATGGACACGGTGAGCCGCAATCCGAATCTCGGCCTGATCGAAACCGTGCGCGACGAATTGCGCGCGGTCGGCATCGAAGCGACACTCACCCACGACGAAAGCGGCAAATGGGCCAATCTGTTTGCAACGATTCCGGCTCACGACGGCGAGACCAACGGCGGCGTGGTGCTGTCGGGCCATACCGACGTCGTGCCGGTGGACGGTCAGCAGTGGGACAGCGATCCGTTCAAGCCTGAAATTCGCGGCGATAAACTGTATGGCCGCGGCACCTGCGATATGAAAGGCTTCATCGGCGCCGCGCTTACGCTCTTGCCTGAGATGCAACGCACGAAGCTCGCCAAACCGATTCACTTCGCCCTGTCGTTCGACGAGGAAGTGGGTTGCGTGGGCGCACCCCTCCTGATCGCCGATCTTATGAAACGCGGCGTCAAGCCGGACGGCTGCATCGTCGGCGAGCCGACCAGCATGCGTCCGATCGTGGCGCACAAAGGCATCAACGCGTATCAGTGCTGCGTGCGCGGCCAGGCAGCGCATTCATCGCTTACGCCGAAGGGTCTGAATGCGATCGAATACGCCGCGCGCCTGATCTGCTACATCCGCGACATGGCCGATCAGTTTCGCGAGCAAGGCCCGTTCGACGAACTGTATGACGTGCCCTTCACCACCGCGCAAACCAGCACGATCGTCGGCGGCAATGCGATCAATACCGTGCCGGCCGAATGCAAATTCCAGTTCGAATTCCGCAATCTGCCCACGCTCGACCCCGAACCGATCTTCGCGCGGATCGATCAATACGCACGCGAAACGCTGCTGCCGAAAATGTTGCGCGAGCATCCATCCGGCGCCATCGAGATCACCAAAATCGCTGCGGCGCCCGGGCTCGATTCGTCTGAACAAGCGGCCATCACGCAACTCGTGCGCGCGCTGACCGCCGACCAGGACAAGCGCAAAGTCGCGTATGGCACTGAAGCCGGGTTGTTCTCGCTGGCCGGCATTCCGAGCATTGTGTGCGGCCCCGGCGACATCCAGCAGGCCCACAAGGCCAACGAATTCGTGGCGCTGGATCAGCTCGTGGCATGCGAACGTTTCCTGCAAAAATTCATTCACAGCATGTCGGTCGACGCCCACGCGCACTGAAACTGAGCGCGGCAAAAATAGTCTTAACCATACCGAGGAAAAACCTAACCACGCCATGTCAACCGCCACGCCGCAGCACACCGACCATACGATCGACGGTGAGCCGATCCCCACACTCGACGACATCGCCACGCAGCACTTTGCCCTGACACCGTGGGTGACACGAACGCCGGTGTTCGACCGGCTCGATTTTCCGTCGCTGGAAGGCACGGTGGTGAACTTCAAGTTCGAGTTGCTGCAGGCGGGCGGCAGCTTCAAGGCGCGCGGCGCGTTCACCAACCTGCTCGCGCTCGACGAAGCGCAACGCAGCGCGGGCGTTACCTGTGTTTCGGGCGGCAACCATGCCGTGGCGGTCGCCTACGCGGCAATGCGCCTTGGCATCAGCGCGAAGGTCGTGCTGTTTCGCGCGGCCAATCCGGCACGCGTAGCCTTGTGCCGGCAATATCGCGCAGAGATTGTGTTCGCGGAGAACATTGCCGAAGCATTCGAACTGGTGCGCCGTATCGAAGCGGAAGAAGGCCGCTACTTCGTGCACCCGTTCAATGGGTATCGCACGGTGCTGGGTTCGGCCACGCTGGGCTATGAATGGGCCACGCAAACGCCCGATCTCGAAGCGGTGATCGTGCCGATCGGCGGCGGCGGGCTCGCCGCCGGTGTGGCCACCGCCATGCGGCTCGCCAATCCCAAGGTGCACATCTACGGCGTCGAACCCGAAGGATCGGATGCGATGGGCAAAAGCTTTGCCGCCAATCACACGATCAAGATGGGCCACATGCACACCATTGCCGATTCACTCGCGTCGCCCCATACCGAGGAATACAGCTACGAGTTGTGCCGCCGTCATATCGACCGCCTCGTCACCGTCTCCGACGAGCAGTTGCGCGCGGCCATGCTGACCTTGTTCGGACAACTTAAGCTAGCTGTCGAACCAGCCTGCGCCGCGGCTACGGCAGCGCTGCTCGGGCCGCTGCGCGAAACACTGCAAGGCAAGCGCGTCGGCGTGCTGCTGTGCGGGACCAATACCGACCCGGTCAGTTTTGCCGCGCATATCGAACGGGCGCGCCACAGCCAGTCACAGTTTCCAGAATAGAGCCCATCCGCTCTTTCAGCTTTAGGGGACTAGCCTATCGCTCTCAGATTGGTATGATTCGATCATCGACTTCTGGGAGGAACATCTATGAGCATGATTAAGGAATTCAAGGAATTTGCCCTCAAAGGCAACGTAATGGATCTGGCTGTCGGGGTGATTATCGGCGGTGCATTTTCCACAATCGTCAATTCAATTGTTAAAGACCTGATCATGCCGGTTGTCGGCGTTGCTACCGGCGGCCTCGATTTCTCCAACAAATTCATTCGCCTCGGCGATATTCCGGCGAGTTTCAAAGGCAGTCCGGAATCGTATAAAGACTTGCAGACGGCAGGCGTGGCGGTGTTCGGTTATGGCTCGTTCATCACGGTGGCCATCAACTTCGTGATTCTCGCGTTCATCATTTTCCTGATGGTCAAGTTCATCAACAATCTGCGCAAACCGGCTGAAGCCGCACCGGCGGAACCGCCGCCAACGCCGGAAGATGTCGTGCTGCTGCGCGAGATCCGCGATTCGCTGAAGAACGCGCCGCCGCGTTAAGGTTTCCGCATCGAGCATTGGCACCGGTGCATTAGCCAGTGCACTAGCCGGTGCATTAGCCGGCGACAATGAAAAAGGCCTGTAGCGCGAAAATCGCCACAGGCCTTTTTTCTATCCTGCACGCCAGTTATCTCATCTCAATCGGGGCCGAATGTACAACTAGGCGCCCTTTGCGGCCGCATCCTTTTCGTCCTTATCTCCGCCTTCGCCCTTTTCCGCCTTCAGGTTCAGCGCGCTTTCAATCATCGTTTCGAGCTGGCCGAAATTGACGGGTTTAGTCAGATGTGAAGTAAAGCCCGCGCTCAGGCAACGGCGCACGTCTTCGTCGGTGCCGAAGCCGGTCAACGCAACCGCCGGCGCATCCGAATGCTCGCGGAACGCCTTGACGAAATCGAGACCGGTGCCATCCGGCAAGCCCACATCGCTGATCACCAGATCGAAGTTCTGCAACTGGGTGGCGGCCAACGCATCGTCAACCCGCCCCACCACGGTCACGTCGTGCCCCAGGCTGCGAATCAGCTGCGCCATCACCTCGGCGGTATCCACGTGGTCTTCGATCAGCAGGATGGTCAGCAAACCGGGCGGACGCACCTCATCGGGCGCGGCGACAGGCGTCAGCTCCTCCGGCGCGGCGGCCGTGGGCAGCGTGATCGTGAAGGTCGCGCCGCAGTGCGGCCCCGGACTCTGTGCGATCACCGTACCGCCGTGCACGTCGGTCAGCGCCTTGGTGATCGCGAGACCCAGGCCCAGGCCGCCGAATTGCCGCGTCATGTTCTGGTTGCCCTGCTCGAAGGCATTGAAAAGCTTGCCGATCTGCTCGGGCTCGATACCGATGCCCGTATCCTCGACCGAGATCTGCACGTGCATGCGTTCATCGTGCGTGCGCACGTAAATATGACCGCCGTCCGGTGTGAATTTGGCCGCGTTGCGGATCAGGTTCCACAACATCTGCTGCAGCCGTGCGCGATCGGCGAGCACGTAGTGTTGCTCGGCATTCTTGTGGACGTGCACATCCTGTTGCTTGACCTGGATCTCGCTGCGGAAGAGTTCGAGCACGCTGTCGATCACCTCATGCACGTCGACCGTTTCGAGCGACAGACGCAGCTTGCCATTCGCCACACGCGTGAGGTCGAGCAGATCGTCGATCAGACGCGCTTCGAGTTCGACGTTGCGGCGGATCATGCGCACGCTCGTGCGTGCCTGGTCGGGCAGACCCGGGATCATCTCCAGCACGCTGGCCCCCGCCAGCACCGGCGTGAGCGGTGTGCGCAATTCGTGCGACAGCATGGCGAGGAAGCGGTCTTTCGCACGATTGGCTTCTTCCGCGATCTGGCGAGCGGCCTGCTCCGAGGCGAGCAGGCGTTCGCGCTCCTCGATCGCCTCGCGCTGGGGATGAATATCCGTGCAACTGCCGAACCATTTGCTGATATTGCCCTCGGGGTCGCGCATGGCGACCGCACGGGCGTCGAACCAGCGATATTCGCCGTCATGGCGGCGAATCCGCAGTTCGTGCCGGTAATCGCCGGCGCCGTCCGTCACCGCCTTGAGCCAGGTCCGGCGAATCTCTTCACGATCGTCGGGATGCACCGCTTCGAGCCATGCGAGGCCATACGAACTGCTTTCCGACAATCCCGTGTAGTCGAACCACTGCTTCGACAGGAAATCGCAATCGCCCGCGGCGTTGCAGGTCAGCACGAGGTGCGGCAACGCCTCCGACAAGGTCCGGTAATGCTGTTCGCGGTCACGCAACAGCAAGGCTTCAGCCGACGCCTTTTGCAGACGCACCTGGGAAAGCACGCGCTCCACGGCTTCCGGCAGGTAATCGAGGTAATCGCCGGATTTCGGCACCACGTCGGACACGCCCGCGCGTAACGCTTCGATCACGCGCGATTCGTCAGTGAAACCGGTCACGAGGATGGCAGGAATCCGCACACCTTCGGCCCGCAAACGGCGAAAGAAGTCGAGGCCGGTTTCGGGCCCGCTCAACTGGTAGTCGAGCACCAGCAGGTCGGGCGCGCCGGCAGCAAGCCGCTCGCGGGCCGTGTCGACACCGGCGCAGATGGCAACCCGGCAGCCGGCGCGTTCGAGCGATTTGCGCGCGAGCCGCAGGATGCCTTCGTCGTCATCGACGACCAGCACATATGCGGCAGGTTGCGTGGACACTTCTTCGGTCATGCGGAGTCTTCTTTCGCTAGGTCTGATAGGGCTATCTTGTCATGAGCCGCTTTCGGCGCGCCTTCACCTGCGCCTTCCGTTAAGGCGCGCCCAGCCGGTGGCCCGCCGGCAGCTTGACGACTTGCAGGAAGAAGCCGAGACGGCGCACGGCTTCGATGAAGGCGTCGTATTCGACCGGCTTGGTGATATAGACATTGCAGCCGAGTTCGTAACAGCGTTCGATTTCGCGCGGATCGTCGGTCGTGGTCAGCACGATCACCGGCACCGCGGCTGTCTGCGGCGAATCCTTCAGACGCCGCAATACCTCGAAGCCATCCACCCGCGGCATCTTCAGATCGAGCAGCACGACGAAATTCGTCAAATCCTCCCGAGGCGGGTAAGGACTGGCCGCAGCGTCCGCGGGCGCCGGGCCGAAGAAGTAATCGAGTGCCTGCTGGCCATCGCGAAAGCGCACGAAGCCGTTTGAAACACCGGCACGGCGCAAATTGCGCTCGACCAGCGTGGCGTGGCCGTCGTCGTCCTCGATCAGCACAATGCTGACCGTTTCCCCGTGACTCATATGCCCTCCGGGCTGACAATCCGTTTTTGCATCATGTTTTAGCTATCCCCGCCTTTTTTCCCGATGCCTGCCCTGATTCAATTGCGCGCGGGCTGTTCCGGCAGCACGACGAAAAAGGTCGATCCCGCCCCTTCCGCGGACTCGACCCAGATGCGCCCGCCATGCCGTTCCACCATGCGCCGCACCACGGCGAGGCCCACGCCGTCTCCGTTCGCGACGTCGCCGTGCAAGCGCTGAAAGGCCCGGAACACCTTCGACATATACGCCGCCGGAATGCCGAGGCCGTTGTCACGCACATAATAAGTGCGCGTGCGTAACGCGCGCGGTTCCGTCTCGTCGACCGGTTCCGGCTCCAGCGCGCCGATCTCGATGCGCCCGCTACGCGCCGGATCGAGATAATTGAGCGCATTACCGACCAGGTTGCTGAAAATCTGCTCGATCGCACCCGGGTCGCCCCACGCCGGCGGCAATTCGCGCACGGTGACCACGGTCGCCCGCTGGTTGATCACGCCCTGCAACGCCTCGACCACCCGTCCCACCACGCGTCCGACACTGACCCGCTGCCATTGGTATTCAAGCCGGCCGGCACGCGAAATTCGCAAGAGCGCGTCAATGATCGCCGCCGCCTGCGTTACCGCGGCGCGCAGATATTGCAGAGACTCGCGCACGTCGCCGTCAAGGATATGCACCATCCGCCGATGCTCGGACTCCGGCAGATTCGCCGCCTCGACGATGCTGTCCAGTTCGTCGCACGACACCTGCAATTCTTTCGAAAAGCCCTGCAGATTCACCAGCGGCGAGCGCAGATCGTGCGATACGCTGTAGATGAACATTTCGTTGTCTTGCGTCTCCTGGCGCAGCGCTTCATTCACACCGGCCAGCTCCCGCGCGCGCGCCTCGAGCCGCGCTTTCAGCAGGGTCTGCTCGCCTTCGGCCTCGCGCAGGCGTGCACCCGTCTGATGCAGCACCGCGTCGAGCGCGGCAATTTCGTCGCTGCCGGACAGTGGCGGAGCCAGCTCCCAGCCGCGGCCCAGACGTTCGGCGTTGCCCGTCAACACTTCCAGACGCCGGCCGATACTACGCGCAAACACCACCGCGGTGACCGCCCAGATCAGCATCGACCCCAGCACGGCGGCGATCAGCGCGTACTGCTGGCGTTCATGGCGCCGTGTCAGGGCCGCGGATCGCTCGGCGTCGAGCCGCGAGGCTTCGCTGCTGAATTCGGCGAGCTGGTCGCGAAACAACGCGATCTGCGAAGGCAGCGCGCCAGTATCCTGCGCCGCAAACGAACTCACGTTGTGTCCGGCGCGCAGCGCCTGCGCGATCACGTTAGCCTGCTCGCGATACGCCTCGATCGCATGTTGCATTCTGCGTACGCGTTCGGCCTGCTGCGGCGTATCGGCCACCAGCGTTTCGAGGTTCGAAAGGCGGTCGCCGAGATCGACCCAAACGGTATGACGGTCGATAAACGACGGATCGCCGACGACCATACCCGTGCGGACCCGCGCGGCCTGACGCAGCAGCGGATCGACAATGGCCGACGACTGATAAAGGATCTGCTTGCTGTTGCTGACCCACTGCGCGGCCTGCGCCGTTTGCTCCTGGGTATCGAAGAGGACGCCCAGAAGCGCCAGCTCGACCACGCTCGGCACTGCAATCAGCAGCAGACCCTTGGTGAATAGTTTCATGTTCGCCCGAAGGGTCGTTCAAGCCGCGGCGTGCCTGCCGGTCGTGCATCGACCACGCGCGTCGCCGCGCCGCGCGGGCGGCCCGTTGCGATGCGGGATTGGCGAGCACGCCACGGTGCAGCCGGACGGGCCATTATCGACGTGAATGTGAGATATTTCAACGTAGTGACTGGATGCGCTCGCCCACACAAAAATGACTTTTTTATTGATACAGGATGTTTTTTCGGCGGCGCCTGAGTCTATGATGGAGACAGATGTGCTGGGAAGCGAAAGCGCGCGGCGAGGCGGTTCGGCATGATTCGTGCGGGAGGCGGTGGGACGGCGTAGACGTCGAATCACCGTGAATCCGGCCTTGTCGTATGCTATAAAAGATCGACGTGCGGCGCGCGAAGCCGGGAGTTGTCGCATGAGGACGCTGCGTTTCTTGCAATTCTTTTTCAGGCGAATTTTTATGTCCTTCCCGAAAAAGCGTAGACGCGCGAAGGTGGACGGCGACGAGTCGTTCCTCGCGGTACTACGGCATTTCAAGCCGTTCGGTCAGCTCGACACCAAAATTGCCCGCGCCCGCGCGCAAGACGAGCCGGTGCTCTATGCGCATGTGCTGCCCGGGCTCGACGTTCTGCTCTGCAGCGTACGAGGCGCGCAACCGCCCTATCCCGCGCCTGCGGAATTGCGGCGGCGTTGCATCGAATCCATTACCAATGCACTGGAGCAGCCGCTGGATGGGCTCGAAAACGGCGGGTACTGGTATGAAGCCGACGGCTTCGGCTTTCTGGTCTTTGCCAGCCGGGCTCGGGGCAAGATCCTGACGGAGTTTGGCGCCACCCGCGTTGGCGGCGCCCGGCGCGGGGTTCGCCGGCAGGATGCCGCGGGAGATGCCGCACCGCGCTCGCTCAGGTAGTTCTTTCCTTCCCTTATCGGCGCCAGCGTTTTCAGCCACGCGGCGCCGATTCCCCGTCTTTCTCTTTCTTTTCCTCTTTTGCCGTGGCACGCGCCGCTTGCGCGATGCTCACGCCCAACGGCCGCGGGGCTCGGCAAAAAGCCTCAACTCCCTTTGTATTCGGCTGCCGTGGCCGGCGGCATGACGGCTGGCGCAGGCTTCTTGCCGGCCGCAGCCGGCGAATGCGCGTCCGTTGAGGGCTTGTTCACAGGGGCACCGTCGAGGGAAATAGCCGGTTTGGGTTGTTGCTTCATGCCCGGCGGCGGCGCGCTCGGCGCCTGACGAACCTGCGAGAGCAACTGCGCGCACGGCAGCGGCTTGTTATTGCTAGGCGCGAGCAGCGGAATCAGCGCCGCAAACGGATTGATCAGACCGAGCCCGATCGCGGCGCCCCCTCGCAGCGCCAGCGCGGCGGCATTCACCCCCACGTGCGGATCCTTGAACGTTCCCTTCACATACAGCGGCGAGCGCAGCGAAAACACCCGGAAGCCCTTGGTATGCGGATGCACGCCAAGATCCATCGACTCGTCGCGCAAATTCACATTGCCGTCGATGTCGATCACCGCGTCGTCCGTGTCGAGCGCGAAGACACGCGAATCCAGCACGCCGTTGGTCGCGACAAAATCCGCCGCCGCGCAGTTGATCTTCACGTCGCGATTGCCAAACAGTTTTTCGTAGACCACGTTAGCGACGTTCAGGCCCGCGGCTTCCATCAGCAGGCGACTCACCGTCCCGTCGGTCACCAGGGCCTTCACCTCGCCGTTCGAAGTCGCTGCCAACGCCGCCGGCGAATTGCCTGTCGCGCTCAACGCGGCGTCGCCGTTGATTTCACCGAGTGCGTTCTGCATCGTCTTGAAGTTCGGGAACAACTGCTTGAGCTTCAGATGCCGCGCCGAGGTCGCGAAGCGGCCCTTCAACGGTGTCGTGCTGCCATCCAGATGAATATCCGATGACAGCGAGCCGCCGGCCACGCCGAACTTCAGCGGTTCGAGCGACAGCACGCCATCGGTCATCACGACGTGTGTGTACAAGTCCGTGATCGGCAGGTTGACGTCCTTGACGATGCGGCGCCCGGTGAACTTCACGTCGGCGTCGATCGCTTTCCAGCGGTCGGTGCGAAACTCTTCCACGGGCAGCACCTTATTGCCGGGTTGGGCCGTCGCGTCGCCGCGCTTCGCCTTGCTGGCCTTCGAGTCCGCGCCGATGATCGGCGCCAGATCGGCGAATTGCAGCAGATGCGACACCAGTTCGCCCTGCAACAGCGGACGAGGCTCACGTGCCGTGTAGCTCAACGAGCCATTCAGATCGCTGCCGCCCACCCGTCCCGTGAAATTCTCATACGTGAAGACGTTGCCGCTGGACTTGAACTGACCGATCAGGCGTCCCTCGGTCGCATACGGGGGCGTGTCGGGCAAGGTCACGCCGGTCAGCGAATACAGGCGCGCGAGGCTGTTGCCTTGCAGCCAGAGGCGTAAATCGACCGCGGCAAGATGCGCCGGATCGGTGATCGTGCCCACCAGGCCGACGCGCAGATCGCCTGCCTTCACATCGGCCTGCACCGGGAACGGACGTTTTGCGTCCTGCAACGCCAGCACGCCGCCGACCTTGCCGCTGCCGGACACCGGCGTCTTGTTGTAGAACCCCTTGACGGTCCAACCAATCGCGTAAGTCGGGATCGCCGGTTTCGCGCCGTTCGCCGTGCCTGCGGCGCTGCCGCCCGAGGCCACCGCGGCACCGCTGGCCGACACCCCTGTTGCTGCGCTTGCTGTGCTGGCTGCGGCGCTCGCGCCATTCGTACTACTTGCGCCATTCGGAGCACTTGCAACCAGCGCGCCCGAGGTGCCATTCGCCGCGCTCGCGCCCGAAGCAGTAGCCGCCGTCGACGACGCAGCATCGGCAGCCGCCGCGGAGGCCGCCGCAGCTTCCGATGCGGCCTGCGCATTCGCCTGGGCGGCCAACTTGCCGGCGCCCGCCTTGCCAACTGTCTCCGCCGATGCGGTGCGCGACGCCGCCTCCTGCTGCTTCATCACCTCGCCGATCGGAATCGGCTGGCCCAATGTATCGACGGCGACCTGCACCTCGACCTTCTTCTGCTGGTCGGACAAGGCGACGTTGCCTTTGGCAAACGCGATGTCGTGCAGATCGAGCCGCCATTCGGAAGGCCCGCTGGACGACGCCAGTTTGAAGGTCCAGTTGTTGCGTCCGTCGAGCAGTCGTTCGAGATCGACCGACGGATTCACGAGATTGATCGCGGGAATCACGATGTCGTGCGCGAGCAGCGGCAGCACCATGACCTCGAAGTCGATTTCATCGAGCGTCGCGAAGTGCGGCTGTTTGGCCCAGTCGGGATTGCCTATCGTGATATTGGCCGCCGAAAAACGCGGCCAGGGCACCCAGCCGCGCCAGCCGGTCTCGCCGACCGGATGCCGCCAGCCGACTTTCAGATCGCCGTTGATCGCGAACGGCCGGCCGATCGCCTGCGTGACCTTGTCGTCGATGTAAGGCCGCGCGCGGTTCCAGTCAAAGGTCAGAATGAAAATTGCCAGCGCGACAATCAGAATGACGATGATCGCCAGCAGCCATGCGATGATTTTTCCTATCCGCCTTCCAATCGTGCTCGACACCGCCATTGAGAAACTCCGCCTTTGTTCTTTGTTGTGCTTCAGGCAGCATGTATCGTGCCTGGTAATATTGCCTTAAGGGTGCCGTTTTATCATGCCGCAGCGTCCGCGGGCGAGTTATCTCGCGGCTTAACTCGTGGCTTACCTGTCACGCAAAATGTCAATGCGCGTCAATGCATGTCATGGCACCCCTGAATTCACGCAAAAATTCACCCACGGCCCAACCATGACCGATGTTCCCTTCGTCCTCGCCGACGGTATCGTCCGGCGCGATGCCTTGCGCGGACAAACTCTGCTGCACCCCACCACCTTCGCCCTGCACGCCAGCGACCGCGTCGCCGTCACCGGGCCGTCGGGTTCGGGCAAAAGCGTGTTTCTGCGAGCCCTTGCCCTGCTCGATCCGCTCGATGCCGGACGCATCATGTGGCACGGCGCGCCGGTCGAACGCGCAGCCATTCCGGGTTACCGGCGCAACGTCGCGTATATCCGGCAGCGGCCCGCGCTGCTGGATGGCAGCGTCGAGGACAATCTGCGATATCCGTACGAACTGCGCACCTATCGCGACGTGCGCTTCGATCGCGCACGCGCCGCGAGCCTCGCCGCTCAGGCAGGCCGCGGCAACGACTTTCTGGACAAACGCGCGAGCGAATTGTCCGGTGGAGAGGCGCAGATCACCGCGCTGATCCGCGTGCTGCAACTTGCTCCCGAGGTGCTGTTGCTGGACGAACCCACCGCTTCGCTCGACCCGGAATCGTCCCACGCAATCGAAGCGCTGGTGCATGCATGGTTCGCCGCCGATCCCGCCCGGCATGCATCGATGTGGGTATCGCACGACCCGGCGCAAGCCGCGCGCATGAGCGTGCGGCACCTCACGATGCGCGCCGGCGTGCTCGACGAATCCGTGGCGACGCCAGTGCAGCAGGAGCTCGGCCAATGACCTTGCAAAACCTCAGTCTCTGGGACGTCGCGATTGCCGCACTGCTGATCGTGGTGAACGGCGTGGTGTCGGTGGCGCTCAAACTGGACCTCGAACGCAAGCTCGCGTGGGCCGCGGTCCGCACCGTCGTGCAGTTGCTGGCGATCGGCTATGTGCTCGGCTGGGTGTTCCGTTACGACCGCTGGTTCGTGGTGCTGCCCTTGATGGTCCTGATGACGCTGATCGCCGGTTTCGCGGGCGCACAGCGCGGCAACCGCACCTACGCGGGCCAGCGTGCGGATAGTGTGCTGTCGATCTGGGTCAGTTCGTGGCTGGTGGGCGCGGTGGGCCTCTTCGTCGTGATCCGCATTCACCCGTGGTATGAGCCGCAGTATGCAATTCCGATTCTCGGCATGATCCTCGGCAATACGTTGACCGGCGTGTCGCTCGGCATCGAGCGGATGACCGAGGAACTGACCGCGCGGCGTGACCGTGTGGACATGGCGCTCGCGCTCGGCGCAACCCGCTGGGAAGCGGCGCAGGCGCCGGCGCGCCAGGCGGTGCGCGCGGGTATGATGCCCACGCTGAATCAGATGGCCGTGGTCGGCGTGGTGAGTTTGCCGGGCATGATGACCGGGCAGGTGCTGGCCGGACAGTCGCCATTGCAGGCCGTGCGCTATCAGATCGTGATCATGTTCCTGATCGCGGCCGCGTCGGCTCTCGGCACGGTGGGCGCCGTGCTGCTCACCTATCGGCGGCTTTTCTCGGCGGAGCACCGGTTTCTGTCGGCACGGCTGGTGGAGCGGGCGGTGAAGCAGCGTTGAGGCGGCAAAGCGGCGGCAAAGGGGCGGCAAAGAGGCGCGCCGCCGCACCCATATCACGCACCGTTCAGCGCGCGCCCGTCAACGTTTCGCAGTGACCGCCAGTTCGGTGCCGTCATTGAGTGTCAGCGTTTTCGTCGTGCCATTGGTCGGCATCGTAAAACGCAGAATCTGGCTGACGCTCACCTCGTTCGGACACTTGAGCGTTTTGCCGCCACTCGTCACGGTCTTCACGCCATGCGGCGTCTGCGCCTGAAAGCTCAATTGCACGGACGCCGTGCCGTCGCCGGCGACCACCGGCGCAAAGCGGATCTGCGTTTGACGAATCATCGCGCCGTTGGAATCGGTCGGGAGCGACGAATAATTCGGGCAGCTCTCCGCGGCGGGTACGGGACCGCCCGGCGGCACGGTTTTCCACGTGAAGTCGTCCGATTCGCCGGAGCGGATCGTGCGGGTTTCCTGTGAGTTGCCGAACTGTTTCGACGTAACGCGAACCGTGTAACGGATCGGACCGTCGAGGGCCGACTGTGACGTCACCGTGATCGGCGTGGCGGCGTGAGCCGCCGTCGCGAGCATGCCGGGCGCAAGCGCGCATGCGAGAGAAGCAACAACTGAAACGGCGGAGAGTTTGAAGCTGGAGCTCATACTGTCACCTCGTTGTTGTACCGCTGCGCGCCCGCTCAAGCGCTACTGCCGATACACCGCCTGACCGAAACCCGATTGATGCCGGGTCCGCGAGACACGCAACTGTTTTAGCATGATGCCCCACCAGTCTACCGCCAAGCGGCGCCGCGCGCGCCTCATCCGAATCGGGTATTACCCCGCTTGCAATGAGACGTTTTCTGCGCGCGCGATCTGACAGAACCGCTCAACTCCGGGAAAACCTGCCCGGTTCAGAAACCTGTCAGCACCAGCTTGCCGATCGCGCGCCCCTCCTCGAGCAGCCGATGCGCCCGGCGCAGATTCTCCGCGTTGATCTTGCCGAGTTCCTGACCGACCGTGGTGCGCAATGTGACCGCATCGACCAGACGCGCCACTTCGGTCAGCAGCTTATGCTGCTCGATCATGTCGGGCGTGCCGAACATGGAACGCGTGAACATGAACTCCCAGTGGAACGCGGCGCTTTTCGCCTTCAATAATTCGACCGGCAGCGGCTGGCTATTCTCGACGATCGTGCAAATGCCGCCCTGCGGTTTGAGCACTTCGGCGGCGGCCGGGAAATTCCGGTCGGTATCGTTGAAGATCAGCACATAATCGACCTGCTCGATGCCGAGTTTTTTCAACTGCGCGGGCATATCGCCGAAGTGATCGACGATATGATCCGCGCCCAGCTCGGTCGCCCACTTCGCCGATTCGGGACGCGAGGCGGTCGCGACCACCTTCAGCTTCGCCAGTTGTTTGGCCAGTTGAATGCCGATCGAGCCGACCCCTCCCGCCCCGCCGATGATGAGCACCGTGCGGCCTTCGTCCGCGCCTTGCGGCGAGACCCCGAGGCGATCGAAGAGCGCCTCCCAGGCGGTGATCGCGGTCAGCGGCAACGCGGCTGCGTGCGTGAAATCGAGCGACGCCGGCTTGCGCCCGACAATGCGCTCGTCGACCAGATGGAACTCGCTATTCGCACCTGGCCGCGTGATGCTGCCCGCATAGAAAACCGGATCGCCGACCTTGAACAGCGTCACGTCCGGCCCGACCGCCACCACCGTGCCGGCGGCATCCCAGCCGAGCACGCGCGGCGTTTTCTCGACGGTGTCTTTCGGCGCGCGCACCTTGTAGTCGACCGGGTTGACGGAGATAGCTTCGACCTTCACCAGCAAATCGCGGCCGCTGGCTTCGGGTTGGGGGATCTCGACGTCGACCAGAGACTCGGCTTGATCGATCGGCAAATAGCGATAGAGACCTACGGCTTTCATCACAACTCCTGTCGTTTCAAATGAGGTTAAGAGACCGGCGATCGATTGCTGGCGGCGCCTTACCGCCGTGACTGCCAATCGACCGCATTGACGTCATGCTAAGGCGGTTCTTATTCTCATAAAAGCGCCATAATGACTGAAACATCTTTTTGGATTTCAGAAGAATGGCCCATTCTGATGACCCGGCACAACCCGCCGCCAAAGCCAGCGTGAACCCGCGACACAACGAGCGTGAGCGGCTCGATCTGCTCGACGTCGCCCTATTCGTGCGAGCCGCCCTGCTCGCCAACGTGTCGGCGGCCGGCCGCGAATTCGGCCTGTCGGCGGCGGTGGCCAGTTCGCGCATCGCGCAACTGGAAAAGCGCCTTGGCGCGCGGCTGCTGCACCGGACCACTCGCCGCATCAGTCTCACGCAGGATGGCGAGGTGTTCATGAGCCGCGCCCAGACGCTGCTCGACGCGGCCGATGCCGCCCGCGCTTCGGTGGGACGCGCGCAGGCCGAGCCGCAGGGGCGCTTGCGAGTCTCCATGCCGTCGTCGTTCGGGCGGCAGCATGTGTCGCCGGTGATCAGCGAATTTCTGCGCCGCTATCCCGGCGTGAGCGTCGATCTACGGCTGACGGATCAACTGGTCGATCTGGTCGACGCCGGTATCGACGTCGCAATCCGCGTCGGCGTGCTCAAGGATTCGTCGCTGGTGGCGCGGCGCCTCGCCGTGAACCGGCGCGTGCTGTGCGCCGCCCCCGCCTACCTCGCTGCGCGTGGCACGCCGCACCATCCTTCGGACCTCGCCCGGCACGAATGCATGATCCTGTCCGACCAGCGCGACTGGGCCTTCGTCACGCCCACCGGCCCGCTCGAAGTGCGGGTGAGCGGACGCCTCGTCGTCGACAACGGTGAAGTCATTCGCGACGCGTTGCTGGCCGGGTTCGGCATCGCGCTCAAATCGACCTGGGATGTGGCGCCCTACCTGCGTAGCGGTGAACTGGTGAGCGTACTCGACGCCTATCCGCTCGCGGAGCAGGTAGCGATCTGGGCGGTCTGTCCGAGCCGTGCGTTCGTGCCACCGAGGACACTCGCATTCATCGAGTTCCTCGCCGCGCATTTCGGCGATCCGCCGTATTGGGATGTGGAACCGGAGTGAGCCGCTCCGCTCAACGCGCGTGGCGCACCGTCAGTGCTAGCCGCGCCCGCCACCGCCGGTTTTGTGATCGGAGTTGACGTCCGCGTGCGAGTCGTTCTGGGTTTTCTGCTGATACTCGTCGCCGCCGCGGCGGTCCGTGTCCTTCAGGCCGCGCTCGATATCGCTATGCGCCTGCTTGCCGACGCCGCGCGGACCGCCTTCATGCTGCGACTCCGGATCCTGATCGGCCTCGTGCGGCAACGGTGCCGACGCCTCCTCGAGAGGACGCTTCTTCGTGTGCGGATCGGCCTGCTTGTCGCCGTCGGATGATTGCGGTGAGGTCTTCATGGTTTGCTCCTTTTTCAGGTTGGATAACGCAGGCTGGAGCCATTCACTGAGCTTCGTCCAGACGTTTTTTCATTGCCGCGGTAATGCGCTGACGCGTCTTCGCGTAGCCCTCCCACGGGTCGCGCTTCAGATCCTTGAGACGTTCGTGCACGTTTTCGACGGTCCACTGATCGCCGCTCGTCGTGGTCGCGACTTCGTCCCATGCAAGCGGCACCGAGACCCCCAGCCCCGGCCGGGCGCGTGCCGAGAAAGCAGCTACCGTGCTCGAGCCGCGGTTGTTGCGCAGGTAATCGACAAAGATCTTCCCCTTGCGATTCTGCGCCCCCATCTTCGCGCTGAAATGCGTGGGCAACGTCGTCGCCATATGCTGGGCGACCGCTTGCGCAAACGCTTTTACATCGTCCCAGCCGGCGTGCTTCGCGAGCGGCACCACCACGTGGAAACCTTTGCCGCCGCTCGTCTTGCAGAACGAGGTCAGTCCGAGCTCTTCGAGCAGTGATCGCGTCAGTTGCGCGGCTTCGATCATCCGCTCCCACCCGAGCGACGCGTCGGGGTCGAGATCGAACACCATGCGATCCGGTTTTTCGATGTTCGACACCAACGCATTCCAGGTATGAAATTCAACGGTACCCATTTGCGCGGCGCCGACCAGTGCCTTGAGTGTGTCGACCGTGATCAGCGGCGGATGGCCGGGGTCGAGCCCGGGATGCTGCGTGACGTTGGGGATCGACAGTTTCTGGCTGTGCTTCTGGAAAAACAGTTCGCCGCCGATGTCCTCAGGCGCGCGCACCAGCGATACCGGCCGGTCATGCAGATGCGGCAGCATCCAGTCGGCGACCGATTCGTAGTAGTGCACGAGATCGATTTTCCGGGCGCCGGTGCTCTTATCGATGATGCGGTCGGGATGCGAGACGCGCACGCCGGCGACTTCGGCTGGTGCCGCGGCATTCTTAGATTTCGACGTGCGCTTCTTCGGCACGGTTTCGGATGCGGCATCGATTCGCTCTTGCACGTCGGCTCCTTGACGAGGATTTTCCTTGATGATTTGCCGTGCCGGTTTGTCGTTACGCAGACTCACGAACGATGCCTGCCGCACGATGCCGTCGCTCGTCCATTCAGCGAAGTTGCATTCGCAGACGAGCACCGGTTCGACCCAGTGCACCGGCGTGCGGCTGCGCTCGCGCGGCGCGCTGGCAAACGGCATATGCCTGGTCTCGTGCGCGTCGAGCGCCTTTTTGACCGAGGCCAGCAGTGCAGCGTCGAACCCTGTGCCGACGCGTCCTGCGTAGCGCAATTTGCCCGCGTCGTCGTAGATGCCGAGCAATAACGCGCCGAACGCCGCACGGCTGCCGGACGGCTCCGAATAGCCGCCGATCACGAACTCCTGGCGCCGCCGGCACTTCAATTTGATCCATGCGGACGAGCGCCCCGACATGTAGCCGCTATCGCGCCGTTTGCCGATAATCCCTTCGAGCGCTACGTCGCACGCGCTCTTCAATAGTTCGTCGGCAGTGAACGCGAAGTCGTTGGAGAAGCGGAGCACGCCGCCGTCGTGCTTGTCCCCGTTATGCTTATCCTTGTCGTGCTTATCCATCACCGCGCGCAAAATCGCGCGACGCTGTTCGAGCGGCACATTGCGCAAGTCGTAGCCGTTCAGAAACGGAACGTCGAACAGATAGATCACAATGTCTTGCGGACGGTTCGAATCAAACGCGTTCTGCAGCGCCTGAAAATTCGGCAGACCGTTTTCATCGAGCACCACGGCTTCACCGTCGAGCCAGCCGCTTTCGATGTCGAGTTGTTCGAACGCCTTCACCTGCTCGCCGAACTTCGCGGTCCAGTCGTTGCCCGCGCGCGTGAACACCTTGACCGCACGGGTCTTCGCTTTTCGATCGATGCGGGCTAGCACGCGATAACCGTCGAACTTGATTTCGTAGGCCCATTCGTCGCCGGGTGGCGCGGTGTCGACGAGCGTCGCCAGTTGCGGCTTGAACGTGGCGGGTAACGCGGCTTTGACCGCGCCTTCGATCGAAGGGGAAGCGATAATCGCCTGCGTTGTGCGCGCCTTCCTGCTTGCGCTTGCGTTCCCGTTTGCAGACTCGCTTGGGGTCTTCGTTGCGGTCTTCGTTGCGGTCTTCGTTTTCTTCGCGCGCCCGCCGGGTCCGGGCCGCCTTTCAGTTGGCGCACTGCCGTTCAATACGCTGCCTGGCAGCGCCGTTACGACGTCGTATTCATTCTCGCTACGGGCTTCGTCGTCGCGCTCCTTGATCAGCAGCCACTGCTCCTTGTCGCCGCTTCCGCGCATGTGGCTGCGCACCAGCGTCCAGCCGCCGTGTAGTTTTTCGCCGTGGAGATGGAATTTGAGCTTGCCCGCCTGATACGACTTCGCGGCTTGCGCTGCGCCGCCGTTCGGCTCCCACGTTCCCCGGTCCCATACGATCACCGTTCCCGCACCGTAGTGCCCCGGCGGAATCTCGCCTTCGAACGAGCCATATTCGACTGGATGATCCTCGACATGCACCGCGAGCCGCTTCACCGACGGGTCGAGGCTCGGCCCCTTGGGCACCGCCCACGACAGCAAGGTGCCATTCAGTTCGAGCCGGAAGTCGTAGTGCAGGCGCCGTGCGTGGTGCTCCTGAATCACATACGCCAACGCCTCGTTCGATGCGCGCGCCGCCGTCCCGCGACCCTTCTTACGCGCAGCGGCGCCCGGCGGCTCCGGAGTTTCGTCGAAGCGCCGCTTGCGGTTGTACAGATCGAGCCGGTCTTTCATGGCGGTGAGTATGTCGTGGGTCGAGCCAGCGAGGGGTTAGCGGTCCGGCGATCGATCAGGCAGCCGCGCGCCGTTTGTGTGCCGACGGCGCCGCCTTCGCACTGGCGCCGCCCCGCTTCCCGCCACCGCCTCGGCTCGTCCCTGCCGAACGCGCCGCGCGCGGCTTCTTACGTGCTCGCGTGGCCGGTTCGGCATCCGCATCCGCATCGGTGGTATCGGCAGCCTCGTCGTCATCTTCCGTCGCGTGCTTGCGCGCACCCGCCGCCGGCTTACCCTTGCCCCGGCCCAGGCTGCGTTTGAGCAGGTCGGATAGATCGAGAATATCGGCGGATTGGCGCGATTCGCGCGGCGCTTCGACATCGGTGATTTC
Source organism: Paraburkholderia sp. BGA-UO-ETr-F12 (assembly GCF_059567945.1). NCBI lineage: Bacteria > Pseudomonadati > Pseudomonadota > Betaproteobacteria > Burkholderiales > Burkholderiaceae > Paraburkholderia > Paraburkholderia sp. BGA-UO-ETr-F12. Next base: position 123,001 of record NZ_JCAQOZ010000030.1, read on the forward strand.
CTCGGTCTTTCCCGCACGAATTTTGCGCTCGACCAGCGCCATGATGTCGTCGTGAAACGTATCGTGATACTGCGACGGGTCCCACTTATCGCTCATGTCGTTGATCAGCTTCTTCGCCATGTCGAGTTCGCGCGCGCTGACGCCGGCCGCCTTCATCCCTTCGGGCGGCAGTTTGAACTCGTCGAAATCGCGGACCTCGGCGGCCCAGCGCAGGGTATTCAACGCCAGCATCGGCCCGACAGGAATCAGTGCGGCGAGATGCTGCTTGTTGTGCAGTACGACGCTCGCCACGCCGATCTTGCCCGACGCTTTCATCGCTTCGCGCAGCAGCGCGTACACCTTTTCGCCCTTGCGATCGGGCGTCAGGAAGTACGGCGTGTCGAGATAGAGGAACGAGATGTCCGGGGCGTCGACGAATGCGAGGATATCGACCGTCTGCGTCGACTCGGGATTGGCCGCGCGAATTTCATCGTCCGAGAGGACAACGTATTTGTCCTTTTCGTACTCGAAACCGCGCACGATGTTATCGCGCGCCACCTCCTTGCCGGTGCGCTTGTTGATCTGCTTGTAGCCGATCGGATCGATCGTGCGCTTGTCCAGCAGATTGAAGCCGACTTTCTCCGACTGCGTCGCCGGATACAACTGCACCGGTACGTGGACAAGGCCGAAGCTGATCGCGCCCTTCCATATCATGTGTGCCATCGTGCGCTCCCCAAGGCCTAGGATCTTGGGTGAAGCAGCAAGCGTGCCACGATTTTCTATGCTGTCACGGGTGCGGCGCCGCGCGGGCTGTCACGGTTTCTGGCGCGATCGCCGGTCACGCAGCACCGGCTCACACGGGCAGCGGCTGTAAGTCTTGCGTGCTGTCGGCAAAAGATACGGCGCTGATGGAGGCTTCAACGGTGCGCGTTGAGCGGTGTTCGACATCCGCCGATCTTCATCCACCGCTCGCGGGTTCGAGTTCGACCGGCACTGCGGCAAAGCCGCGAAACCGCACGCGTCCGCCGCGGGTCGGTTCGCCGTCGAGACGGTACGCCGGAAAGCGCTGCACGAAGCGTCCAATGGCGATCCGCGCCTCGAGTCGCGCGAGCGACAAGCCCGCGCATTGGTGGATCCCGAAACCGAACGCCAGATGGCGGTTCGGATCGCGGCGGATGTCGAAGCGATCGGGCTCCGCGAACTGGTCAGGGTCGCGATTGGCCGCGCCGATGCACAGCGTGACGGGCGTCCCGCGTGGCACTGCCAGACCGCCGATCTCCGTGTCCACGGTTGCCATCCGGTTGCCTAGCTGATTCGAACTCTCGAACCGCAAACACTCTTCGACCGCCGACTCGACGAGCGACGGTTCGCGCTGTAAGGCAGCGCGTTGCTCCGGCCATTCAGTGAGCGTAACGAGACCGTTGCCGATCAGATTCGTCGTGGTCTCGTGGCCGGCGTTCAGAATGAAAATGCAGTTTTGCAGCAGTTCCGCTTCCGATAATTGCTCTCCGCCCTGCTCGCCCTGGATCAGACGCGTCAGCACATCGTGCTGCGGATCGCCGGGCTCGCGCCGGCGCCGCGCCACCAGATCGCGCAAATAGTCGATGAATTCGCTCACCGCGCGGTTGCCGCGTTCGAGTTGCGCCTCGCTTAGCGACGGTTCAAGCGCGCCCAGTATCGCCAGCGACCAGTCGCGCAACGGTTCGCGCTCTGCGTGCGGCACATCCAGCAGATTGCCGATGACCTCGACCGGAATCGCCGACGCGAACTCGCCGATCAGATCGATCCGGCCACGCGCCGCAGCGGCATCGAGCAAGCCGTCGACAAGCCGGATCAGCCCCGGCTCCATGGCCGCGATCGCGCGCGCCGTCAGCGCGCCGGCGATCAGTTTGCGCACCCGCGTGTGCCGCGGCGGATCGTTGAAGACGAGACTGGTGGTGTGATGGGCGTAAAGCGGAGAATCGCCGTATTTCGGCTTGAATTCGACGGTCTTGTCGGAACTGAACGTTTTCGGGTCGCGGTAGACCGCTTGCACGTCGCGAAAACGTGTCAGAAACAGTGAGCCGTCCGGCATGCGTTTGACCGGGTCATAGGTGCGCAACGCGTGGTAGACCGGGTACGGATCGGCATGGAAGCTGGGGCTCAAATGGCGCAGATCGAAATCGCGCGCGCGGCTGGACGCGTCACTGGCGGTCGCGGGGGGCATGTCTTGTCTCCGTGTGGTAATCCGCCGCTTCGCAGGCGTCAATGCGTGCCGTGTGCGGCTCGCCGCGCGTCTCCTGGGCGCTTGCGGAACCGACCAGGGACCGCTCGCCCGCGGGGCGTCGTTCGAAGCGCCAGTATGACGCGGCGGCTCGATGATTGCACGGTGGAATGCCTGGCGGCACACGCGATGGGCTGCCTCGCGGGTTTCCATGCCGGGCCGGCTATCCGCGCCTAACGGATAGCGCACGGGTAGCGCAGCGCCGAACCGTTACAATGGCGGAATTTTCCGCGCGCACCGCGCGCCCGTCCCTTTCCGCGTCAATGCGTCGTCGTCCATGAACCTCGTCATCCAAAGCACCGCGCCTCTTTCCGCCGACCACCACAAAACGCTCGTCGCCCTCGCGCGTGGCTCGCACGCCGCCGTCATCGACGCGAACGCGATTCGCATCGCCAACGCGAACCTTGCACAGCGCGCCGACCTCGAGGTGTATTGCGGCACGCACCAATTGGACTACGCGTTTGTCGAACCCGGCCGCCAGTTGCGTGACTTCGGCCTCGTCGCGATGGACATGGACTCGACGCTGATCACGATCGAATGCATCGACGAAATCGCCGACTTCTGCGGTTTAAAAGCGGAAGTTGCAGCGATCACTGAAGCGTCGATGCGCGGCGAGATCAAGGACTTCAACGAAAGTCTGACGCGCCGCGTGGCACTGCTCAAGGGACTCGACGCCGGCGCGCTCGAACGCGTTTATGACGAACGGCTGCAACTCTCGCCCGGCGCCGAGCAGATGCTGGCCGGTGCGAAAGCCGCGGGATTGAAAACACTGCTCGTGTCCGGCGGATTCACGTTCTTCACCGAGAAACTGAAGGCCCGGCTCGGTCTCGATTTCACTCGCGCGAATACGCTCGAGATCGTTGATGGCAAGTTGACCGGTAACGTGATCGGCGAGATCGTCAACGCTGACGTGAAAGCACGCACACTGCGCGAGACATGCGCCCAACTGGGTATCGAACCGACCCGCGCGATTGCGATGGGTGACGGTTCGAACGATCTGAAAATGATGGCCGCCGCGGGACTTTCCGTCGCATTCCGCGCGAAGCCGGTAGTGCGCGAAGCGGCCAGCGTGGCCTTCAATTACGTTGGACTGGATGGGTTGCTGCGGTTGTTCTGAAACTTTGGTTTTGCGTTGGCCGGCGCAATGGCGGCCAACGCGGAGACGAGTTATTTTTTCAGAAACCTTGTTCAGAAACCAATTGCAAACACGCCCAGCATGTAGATCGCTGTGGCGCATATCACGACGGTTGACCATTTCAGAACGCGGGCGTAATTTTCGTCAGACTCCAGATACGTAAAAATTTTGTGCATGAGTGCCTCCCGTAAGCAGACCAGTATAAAACCTACGTTATCTAGAAAATCTAAATCAGGCGCACGTGCAGGATTGCAAACAAAATAGCAGCGAGAGACGTGGTGAGAATCGAAATCCCAATCGCCACGCGCGATAACGCCCCTGCGACAAACCGTTTCTGTCTGTCATGAATGCACGTAGCCATCCGCTCGTGATGTGCATTCACGAGGGACGACATCACGATCGTCGAACAGACGAACGCCAGCACGCAGAATCCGGCGATAGCAAGCGCGAGAATAGCCGCCACACCACTTCCCCACTCGAGCGCGTTCACCGCCTCATAAACCGCAGCCGCACATAGCCCGATTGCGCACCAGAAGTAAGCGAGTCCACCGTACCGTCTGTTCATAACGATGCGGCTTCGGCATTCTGATTCCCACTAGATCTGGTGGGAATCAGAATGATGGAAGTGAGCGCACCGGGCCGGCGACGCGGCTCGA
>NZ_JCAQOZ010000031.1:0-104692 GCF_059567945.1 Paraburkholderia sp. BGA-UO-ETr-F12
GGTCCCACCCCTTCCCATCCCGAACAGGACCGTGAAACGACTCCACGCCGATGATAGTGCGGATTCCCGTGTGAAAGTAGGTAATCGTCAGGCTCCCCTGCAGCATCAGAAACCCCACCCCGAAAAGGTGGGGTTTCTGCGTTTACGCACCCCGGAAATTCCTCTCAATACGGCCTCAACATCCTCCCTCCGGGGAATGCGCTTCTGTTTCTACCGCGTCGATTAGGATTGCGCTCGCGCAACCCTTCTAGTTCCCCGCAGCCATATCCAATGATTCACGCTGTCATGAGACAGCTCCAAATCCCGATGGGGCACTAAGCCCGTTTCCGCACTGGCGCTTGATACGACACCCCTGCGGTAAAACGGTCCAACCGTTCGCTGGCATCGGTGATCGCCCAAAGGGGCGCGCTGTGTAGTTGCCGATCGTAATTCGTTGCGATTTCGGAGAAAAGCGCGAAACCTGTGCTGTCCAATTTCCACTCGCCGGTTTCACGGCCGATATCGAAAACCGCCGATACCGCGCGCTCAGCGGCACCGAGTTGCGCGCTGTTCATCGAACCAAAACCGGACTCCGCCAGGAAACCCGTCAACAGCATGACCTGTGTAAGCGTCTGCGCATCGCTCGTGCCGCCGGCACCGCGGCGCAAGGCGTCGAGCGCCAGATGTACGCGCAAGGCAAGGTCGTCGGCGATCTTCCGGGCGATCGGCAACAGCATCGCTTTGTCGTGCCGGGCACGTGCAGCGCCCGTGTTGCGGGAAAACGGAATAGGTTGTGCCATGACGGTCCAGTGTTATGCCTGTGCAGATGCAATAACGGCGCGAGCCGTGAAAGGTTGAGCCTTCACGGGGTTACTGAAACCTAATTGACAGTTTGAGGTAGTTGAGACGGCGAGGCGCAAACTAATGGCAACCGATCGGCGGCTACGTCTGTGCTTTCATTCTGCATGGATTTGCCCGTTCGATTCCTCCCGTCGACATCATTCCTAACAGGCTTATCAGCCGGTGCGACGCTAAGCGGCCTCACGCGTCAGCGAATCTCTGAATCGAGAATCGGCCGACCGCGCTGTCCGCATTTCATGCGCTTCACATAACGTGGCGCTTCCGTCATTTGAACGATCATCCGGTCAGGCACTTTCTCCACGTCGTGTTCGCGTACCGCGTTTATGATCGCTTTGTGAATTCTCGCGTTGGCCTGACTGAAACGCTCTTGTTCTGCTTGCGATGTATCGTTACAAAACTCGATCAGTTGCCGGATCATGTGCTTGATCAGTTTGCAACTAAAGCCGCAGAAACGGATTCGGATTCGTCGCTCACAACTCGAGTTGATTCGTGAAACGGGCGTCTTCGTCTGACGCGCACTCTGTCTTCACTATGAGGACCCATCGATGCAAGCTCATAAACCAACAACTGGCGGGACGCTCGCTGATCTGCGTATCGACGGTGCGCGGCGCTGGGACAGTTTCACGCAACTTGCACAAATCGGCGCGACGGACAAAGGCGCTTGCGTCGGCTCGTGTTGGTTTGCCGCTGACATGCTCGCCGCGGTCCAGCAGGGTGCGGACACGCCTGGTTTTTCGTCGATGGACGTGATCAGCGGCGCCGGGCACAACGCTGTCTATCGCGCACGCGTGGTGCCAGCGCCCATGATCTTTGCGCTGCCGTGTAAGGACGGCATCAGCCACAACGAAATCGAGGACGCACGCGCAGATAACCTGGAGGCCGGTTGCAACGTCCTGTTGCAGGCCATGCTGAACGTCGCGCAAACGGCGGGGAGCGCCGAAGCATGAAGATCCTGATTGCAAGGATGAATCACGAGACCAACACGTTCTCGCCGGTGGCCACGCCGCTGGCGGCGTTCGGCCGTAACGGCCCGAGCTACGGCCAGGACGCGTTCAACGAAAACAAGGGCATGCAGACGGCCATGGCCGCGTTCATCGACGCAGCCGAGCGCGAGCATGCACAGATCGTGACACCTATTTCCGCGTCGGCGAATCCGAGTGGCCGGGTCGAGGCCGCCGCTTACGACGCGATCTGCGATGCGATCGTTACGGCAGCAGCAGGTTGCGACGCGGTGATGCTCGACCTGCACGGCGCGATGGTCGCCGAGAATTCGAATGACGGCGAAGGCGATCTGCTCGCACGCGTGCGCGCCGCACTGCCCCACGCGCCGATTGCCGTTGCACTCGATCTGCATGGCAACGTGACGCAGAAGATGATCGATAACGCCGACGTGATTGTCAGCTTCAAAACCTATCCGCACGTCGATATGTATGAGACGGGTGCGCATGCGGCGCGTCTCATGTTCGATCTTATCCATGGCAACGCGAAGCCGGTGATTGCATGGCGCCAGCCGCCGTTGCTCACGCATACGCTGCGCAGCGCGACGGCCGAAGGCGCGATGAAACGCGCCGTGGATGCCGCGCGTGCAGCCGAGGCCGATGGCATGCTTGCGGTGTCGGTCCTGTCGGGATTCTCGCTCGCCGATATCGAAGCGCCGTGTATCAGCGTCGTGGTGGTGGCGAATGCCGAGCGCGACCAGGCGGAAGCGGTGGCGGAGCGTATCGCGCGGCAGATCTGGAACGAACGCGAGGATTTCGTTTATCGCAGCGCGCCGCTGACGGAGTCGGTGGCGCAGGCTGCAGCGCTCGCGCAGGGCGCGGACAAACCGGTGTTGTTGCTCGATCACGGTGACAACTGCATGTCGGGCGGCACGTGCGACACGATGGATCTGCTTGAAGAGGCGCTCAAGCAGAACCTCGACGGGATCGTAAGCGGGCCGTTGTGCGATCCGCAAGCCGTTGCGGCGCTGATGGCAGCGGGCGTCGGCAGCACGGTGACGGTGACGATCGGCAACAAGATCGCAAACGATGCCGTGACGCCACGGCCACCGGTTTCGGTGACCGGCGTAGTGCGCGCACTGACTGACGGCGAATACGTAATCAGTGGTCCAACCTATACCGGTCAGCGTGCGTTCATGGGACGCGCGGCGGTGCTCGATACGGGCACGGTCAAGCTCGTTATGACCGAGCGCACGCACGAACCATGGGACCTGGGCGTATTCGAGAGCGTCGGTATCGATCCGCGACGCGCGCGTTTTCTACTGCTCAAATCCCGCATGTACTGCCGCCCGATTTTTGTGCCGATCGCCGCGGCGCTGGTGGAGTGCGATAGCCGCGGTGTGACGAGTTCGGACTACGGGTTGTTCAGGTTCAAGCACGTGAAGCGCCCGGTTTTTCCACTGGATACGCACGCTGCGTGGGCGCCGACGAACTGAGGCGGCGCCAATGACGAACCGCACGACGAACCGATGGACACATGCTCGTGCAGATACTTGCTGCGCGGACTTGTGCGACGCGCCCAGACTCTCTATAATTCGCGCCTCTAAAGGCTCGTAGCTCAGTTGGTTAGAGCACCACCTTGACATGGTGGGGGTCGTTGGTTCGAATCCAATCGAGCCTACCAACGCACAGGTGACGTAGACGAAAGCGGCTCCGCTTTCGTCTACTGTCATTTTCCAGTATCGCATCGACGCGCATCGTCATCGTGCGGCGGTCCTGTCAGTCTCTCCCTTCCGCATTGCCTCAATCTCGCCACAGCCTGGCTCGTTCGCCGATGCGTTCACTGTTCCACATCGCATTCTTCTGATGCGCGGTACAGTTGAGTCTTCAGGTCTCGCAACTACATAGACTGCTGTGAGCTCGCGACACGGGGCCGGCGGCTCGAAAGGAAGCTGACGAAATGAAGAAGCTCATCAACGACGTCTCCGCGGTCGTCCCGGACATGCTCGACGGACTCGCAGCGCTCAATCCTAATCTCTCGTTATTGCAGGGCGGCACGATCGTCGTGCGCGCCGACGCCGAGGCTGTTGCCGCGCGCGGAGAAGTCGCGCTGATCTCGGGTGGCGGCTCAGGCCACGAACCGGCTCATGGCGGCTACGTCGGTCATGGCATGCTGAGCGCGGCGGTAGCGGGCGAGGTATTCACTTCACCCTCCACGGATGCCGTGCTCGACGCGATCCGCGCTGTAGCCGGCACCGCAGGTGTCCTGCTGATCGTGAAGAACTATACGGGCGACCGCTTCAACTTCGGCCTCGCCGCCGAGATTGCGCGTGCCGAAGGTATCCCCACGGAAATGGTCATCGTCGCCGACGACGTCGCGCTGTCAGCGAGCGGCGATCATGCGGGCCGTCGCGGGCTCGCAGGGACGGTGCTGGTGCACAAGATTGCCGGCGCGGCTGCCGCAGCGGGCCGACCGTTGGCCGAGGTTGCACGGATCGCTCGTGAGGTTGCCGCATCGCTTGGCACGATGGGCGTCGCGCTCACGCCATGCACGGTGCCGGCCGCGGGCAAGCCGGGCTTCGAACTTGCCGATGACGAAATCGAATGGGGCCTCGGCATTCACGGCGAACCCGGGGTTGAACGCGGTGCGATAGAGCCGGCTGACGCGATTGTCGAAAGACTGCTTGCGAAGATTGTCGGCGACCTGTCGTTGCAAGCGGGCGCGCGGGTGGCTTTGCTGGTGAACAACCTCGGCGGCACGCCTTCTAGCGAACTGAGCATCGTCGCCGGGTCCGCGCTTCGTTATCTGGCCGCAAACAGCATCCATGTGGAACGTGCGTGGGCCGGCACGTTTCTGAGCGCGCTCGAGATGGCGGGCGTCTCGCTGACACTGCTGCGCGTGGACGACGGGCGGCTCGGCTGGCTCGACGCTGCCGCGCATACCAGCGCATGGCCCGCGTTGAGCGGTCGCGTTGCGCAGGTTTCCGTGCGCCCCGCACCCGCTACGCCAGACCGAACAACCGGCGCAACGCTCACCCGCGAGGCGCCGCTGCGCCGCGTGATCGAGGCCGTTTGTGCGTGCCTGCTTGAAGCCGAGCCGATCTTGACCGAGATGGATCAACGCGTCGGCGATGGCGACCTTGGTATCAGCCTGTCGCGTGGCGCGCGCGGCATTCTCGCCGAACTCGATGCCTATCCTGCGGAAACGGCGCCAGGTGCCGTTTTGCGTAGCCTATCCGCGACGGTTCGGCGTGTGGTGGGTGGCACCTCCGGCCCGCTCTACGCGGTGATGTTGTTGCGTGGTGCTGTTGCGCTCGAACAGACGGGGGGATCGTCGGCGAAGGCGTGGTCCGCGGCGTTCAGTGAGGGTGTTGCCGGATTGATGGCGTTGGGCGGTGCCCATCCGGGCGATCGCACCATGGTCGACGCGCTGAAACCTGCCGCTGATGCATTGCATGCCGCGCTTTCCAAGTCAGAAGACGCACTCGATGCGGCATTGAAAGCCGCGGCCGACGCAGCAGCCGAAGGCGCGGCGCAGACTGCGTCGATGCATCCGCGGCGCGGGCGCTCGAGTTATGTCGGCGATCGCGCGCTCGGTTACGCGGACCCCGGCGCACATGCCGTGGCGTTGTGGCTCGCCGCGATTCGCGAGGCGCTGGCTAGCGGCTGATGGAGGGGGTTAGCTTGTGAGCCGTGAACAGCACGGGACGAGCATCGCCCGAGCCCGTACGACTGACAGCGAGTCCGGGCTCGAGCGCATACCTTATTTAGCTCAAAGACAGCACTCGCCATCAAAATACGCTTTGCGCCAGCGCGTGATCGTCACGCGCTCGAACAAGTCGACCTGAGAAAACGGATCGGCCGCAATGAACTTTTCTGCTTCCTCGCGTGTTTCCAGATCGACAACATACACGCCGCCGCCGGCACCGCTGCCGTCGTCATTCAACTTCGCGCCGCAGGCAAGCAGCAACGCCTTGTTCTCTTCCAGAAACGCGAGATGCGTCTCGCGCTCGCGGATGCGGACGTCGGCGTGACCGGGCTTGTCGAACGTTTCGATGATATAGGGCATGCGTACTCCTTCAGTTCGGCGCGATAGCGGACGGATGCTGCGCGAGCGGCGTTACGTCGATAACCAGGTACGGAAACAGCGGCAGCGAACTGAGCAGCGTATGCAGCTCGTCGTTCGACTCGACATCGAATACGCTGTAATTCGCGTACTGACCGGCGACTCGCCACAGATGGCGCCACTTGCCCTCGTGCTGCAACTTCTGCGCAAACGCCTTCTCCTCGGCCTTCAGGCGATCGACGAGCGCCTTGTCGGCATCGGCAGGAATCTGAACCTGCATATGAACCAGATACAACATTCGAACTTCTCCATCGAATAAACAGGCCGCTTTGTGGCGGCCGGACGTTTGCTCAACCCCAAGCGAGAATCGCCACGGTGTACACGATGCCGATCCAGAACATCATGATGACCGTATAGCCCATGATGTCTTTCAGTTTCAGCTTCGACAGCGCGAGCGCCGGCAGAATCCAGAACGGCTGCACCAGATCGTTCCATGCGTTGCCGAGCATCACGGCGGTCGCGGTATGCCCCACAGATGCGCCAATCGACTTGGCCGCCTCGATCATGAACGGCCCCTGAATCACCCAGTGACCACCGCCCGACGGGGCGAAGAAGTTGATGAAGAACGAACTGATCAAACCCCAGAACGGCAGCGTGGCAGGCGTCGCGATCTTGACGAAGAAATGCGAGAACGTGTTGACCAGCCCCGACGACGCCATGATCGCCATAATCCCAGCATAGAATGGGTACTGCAGAATGATGCCGCTAATCGTGCGAATACCTTCGTTCAGCTTCTCGACATAGCGAATCGGTGTGCCGAGCAGAATGATGCCGAGAAACAGGATGATGAAGTTGATCAGGTTCAAATCCATCGAACCGCCGCTGTGGAAGTACAGCGCCACGTAAGCCACGCCGATTGCGCCGATCAGATAACTCAACAGGCGGCTATTGTTCAGGCGATGGGCAATCGTGTTGCTTTCGTCGATATCCAATACCGGCGCCGCGGCTTTAGGTGCGTCGTTGAGCGCGCGGTCGATCTCCGTAACGGGTTGGCCCGGCTTCGGATGCAACCAGGCATTCAACAGCGGCAAAGTGATGATGACAACAAGACTCGTAATCAGCATTGCCGGCGAGAAAATTGTTTCCGATAGCGGAATCACGCCCATCTGCGCTTCCATCGGGTGACCCTTGGTGGAGATCAGCACCGGAATACTGGCCGACAGACCGAGACCGTACATCGTAAAACCGCTATAGGCCGACGCGATGATCAACGGGTAATGCACACCCTTGATGCTCAAAGCCAGCTTGCGCGCCACGATCCCGCCGATCACCAGGCCGAAGCCCCAGTTCAGATAGCTGCCGATCCCGCCGACCAGCGTCGCGACGATCACCGCCATGCGCGGATCGTGCACTCGCGCGACGAGCCGATCGAGAAAGCGCTCGGTGAGGGGGGCGGTCGCGAGTACATAACCCGCAGCGAGAATCACCGCCATTTGAGTCGTGAACGCGAGCAGCGCCCAGAAGCCTTTCCCCCAACTCAGGGTGAGCGCGCTCACCGCCTGGCCTTGAACCAGCACGGCGAGAATCATCGTGAGCAGGGTGAGGCCGATGGCGAAGACGAAGGGATCGGGCAGATACTTGCGCATCAGCTCCGTAAAGAAAGCGGTGATTTTCTGCATGTGACTGTCTCTGACGGTGGTCGAATAATATTTATCGGGTCATGCTAGGCGAGTACGGCGTGTGCTGCTTACGAATCGTTTTGCGCGGAATCCTTGCGATAGCGGATCAGTCGCATCAATGCACGGTCGCGCCACGCCACGCGCTCTTCCCACTGTTCGAGCGGCAAAGTGCTGCGGCGCGCCGCTTCAACATCGGCGACGAGTTCGGGTGTCCATGGATCGTTCTGACCGCGTTCCGCGCCCATGCGCGCATACGACGGTCCCATCTTCTGCGCATGCGAAGCGATGCCGCCACGCGTATTCAGATCGACGGTCTCGAACGGTCCGATTACCGACCAGCGCAATCCGAGCCCTTCGCGTACGACGGTATCGACATCGTCCACGGAGGCCACACCGTCGCGCACGAGGCAATACGCTTCGCGCAATAGCGCGCCTTGCAGCCGGTTGAAGATGAAGCCTTCTACTTCTTTTGCGACGCGCACCGGTTTCAGACCAGCCTCGGTGAAGAGTGTGATTGCACGTGCCACGGCGTCGTCCGCGGTAAAGGGGGCGGGCACGATTTCGACGACCGGGATCAGATACGGCGGATTGCCCGGATGCGCGACAAGGCACCGGCCGCGTCCCGGCAGCGTTTCGTCGACAAAGCGCGACGCTGCGAGAAACGACGACGCGCTTGCCAGAATTGCGTGCGGTGGCGCCGCGCGATCGAGTGCGATGAACAGTTCGCGTTTGATCTCTTCACGCTCCGGCGCACATTCCTGCACGAGATCGGCGTCGGCCGCCGCCGTCTCCAGCGTCGCGACGATTTCGACGCGTGCGGCCACGTCGTGAGGGGATTCGTCGAGCAGGCCGAAGCGGGTCAATTCTTCGAGACGCTGCATGATTTCCGTTGACGCAAGCGCGCGCCGTTCGGCAGCCGGATCGAACAGGCGCACGCGCCAACCGGCTCGCGCGAACACCACGGCGAAGGCAATGCCGATGCTTCCGCCGCCGACAATCCCCGCACGCCGTATCGCCTGTGCGTTCATGGTCACACTCCCGCGACGCCGACGGTCATGCCGCCGCACACGTACAACACCTGGCCGGTCACGAAACCGCTGCGCGCGTCGAGCAGATACGACGCGGCGTGTGCGACGTCATCCGGCGTGCCCACACGCTTGACCGGCACGCTCTCAATGATTGCGCGCGTACGCGGCGCATCCGGCGGATTTGCGCGATCGAACAACTCGGTGCGGATCGGGCCCGGACCGATCGCATTGGCGGTCACACCGAACGCGCCGAGTTCGAGCGCCCACACGCGTGTCATGCCGATCAGCGCGGCCTTGGTTGCCGAATAGGCAGTGCGCAATTCCTTGCCGAGCGCCGCGCGCGACGACATGTTCACGATCCGGCCGAAGCCGGCCGCCTTCATACCGGGCAGCAACGCCTGCATGCATTGAAGCGAACAGCGCACGTTGAGCGCCCACGCGCGTTCGAGTTCTTCGAGCGATTGCGCTTCCGCGCTCGCCGGCACAACCACGCCGACGTTGTTGACGAGACGTGTGATCGGACCGTCTTCGAGTGCACGTTCGAGCGCCGCCGCGGTTGCCTGCGGGTCCGACAGATCGGCGAGCAGGCCATTGCCGACGCGATCGATCACGACCACGTCGTAACCGTCCGCCTTGCAACGCTCAGCACACGCGGCGCCGATGCCGGCAGCGCCGCCGGTAATCAAAACTCGTTCTTTAGTCATGCTTCGGATTCGGTGTAGTAAAAAGAGGAAGACTTAGACAGTGGCGATCGGTGTGACCGGCGAACCCATCGCGCCGGGCAACCGGAGCGGCGGCGCCGTGAGCATGAAATGCGAGCGGCCGTTCGCACGCAACCACGCGGCGAGGTCGTGCAGGTACCAGAGTTCGCCTAGCGGTAAGCCGAGCTTGAACAGGCAATGGTGATGCAGCGGCAACAACGGATGCTCGCCCGGCGTGGTTGGCGCGCGCGCCGGAAAGCGTTCCACCGCGTAGTTGTCGGCAGCGAGCGCGGCGATGCCGGAATCGGTGATCCATTGCAGCAGACGTTCGTCGCGGCCATCGAGTGCGCAGCAATGAGCGTTGAGCACTGACTCGTCGGGCTGGCGGTTCATTTCCAGCACCATCTCGGCGAAACCGGTACGCAGCACCAGCATGTCGCCAGGCTCGATCTCGACACGGTCGGCTTCGATCGCGAACATCAGATCGTCGTAGCCGACCGTTCGATACTCGCGTGCATAGTGCGCCACCAGATCGACCAGTACGCCGCGGCCCTGCATGCCCTTCACGGCGAGATTCTCGATGCCGAGCACGTCAGCGTGGCTGTGTTCGCCGCCGCAGGCGTGCGGCGCGAAGCCTTCATCCGCCCGATACTCGATCGGACCGACGATATCCGCATCGGCACGGTAGCCGTTGTAGTAGACGCTCTCGGGTACACCGTCGCCGTTTGCGTCGAAGCGTGCGCCCACGTGCGCGAGCGAATCCCATTGCGTCGAGTACTGCAGGCTCAGCAGCACTTGATCGTCGCTAAGTACGTCGGTGGCGCCCGCTTCGTTGCGAGCAAGCGGGAAGTTGACGTAGGGCAGATCGTCCCTGAAGGTCGGGCGCAGCACGGGCGGATGACGGCGCACGTTCAGCTTGCTGTCGCCGGGAAAGTCGAGTGGCAGCGAAAGGCAAAAGCTCAACCCCGCGCGGATTTCACGTGCGCCTTTGAGCACCTGTTCCGTGCCGATCAGATTCGGCCGGCCGAGTTGGTCGTCGGGGCCGAAGTCGCCCCAGTTGGATCCTTCGGGTTTATTCTTCCAGCGCATTTCAGCTTCCTCTACCGATCTGGCCTAAGCGCTGCACTGCCCGCACACGCGGCGCCGAGCCGTGCAGCACATCCTCACGCCAGCAGCGCGGGCGGGATCTGGCCGTAAATTTCAAGCAGCGCTTCGATCGCGCGCGGTTCGTTCTTCAGGAGCCGGGCTTTCGGGCCGCCGATCACGAGCGCGAACGCCTCGCCGTGAATCAGGAAGCCACGCGCCAACCCGGCCACGTCTTCGACGTTTTCACCCGTCGAGCGATGCCAGCCGTTTTTCACGCCTTGCTCGACTTCAATCTCCAGTGTTTTGCGATCGATCACCGTGCCATCGGTCGACGCGCTCCACGGCTCGCAACTGTCGAGCAGCTTGCGGCGCGCATCCGTCGAGAGGGCACCGAGCAAGGCCTTGCCCGCCGCGCTGGCATGCACGTACATGAAGCCGCCGGGCTCGTCGCTATAGCGAATCTTCTGGCGCGACTCCATTACATCGAGGTAGACGACGCGATTGCCGGCCAGGGTGGCGAGCGCCGCGGTCTCACCGGTGGCGTCGCGCAGGGACGTGAGTAGCGGCTGGAACAACAGCGTCAGCGGGTCTTCGCTGCAAATGTCGCGCGCCACGTGCAATAGCCGTTGCGTGGGGTAATAGCCGGCCTTCACGCCCGGCGCGTAGAGGTAGCCCTTGGCGACCATGGTTTGCAAAAGCGCGTGGCAACTCGACAGCGGGATCTCGGTTCGACGCGCGATTTCGCTGTAGATCATGGGTTGCCGCACTTCGGCAAAGAGGTTTATCACGTCGAAGACGCGTACTGCAGTTTTCACATCCATGAGAATATTATCGGCATTTCGATAACTGGATGGCAATAGGGGAGGGGTATACACCTAGCTGGCCGGAGTCTTACTTCTTAGGTGGCTGCGGGTAATCCCTTAATTGACGCCCGTTGCGAGCGGTCCCTATAGTCGCGCTTCTTGTTCGCTAACGGAAAGTAAGTTCAATAAGCGAACAAATGCGATGGGTGGAGATTGAATCCGCCCCGTGCATTCGCGACACAAATGGAGACGTACCACGATGGCGCTCACGCTAGAAACGCAACACCGGAATGCCCGCAAAGCGGGTATCGCATCATTCGTTGGGACAACGATCGAATGGTATGACTTCTATGCGTACAGTACGGCGGCGGCGCTGGTGCTCGGCAAGATCTTCTTCCCGACCACCTCCGCGCTGGCCGGTACGCTCGCGGCGTTCGCGTCTTTCTGGGTCGGCTTTCTGGCGCGGCCGATCGGCGGGATCATCTTTGGGCACCTGGGCGACAAGGTCGGCCGCAAGAAGACGCTGATCATCACGCTAATGCTGATGGGGTGCTGCACGACCGGCATGGGTTTGTTGCCCACCTACAATCAGGTCGGGCTGCTGGCTCCCGCGCTGCTGATTCTGTTTCGTCTGATGCAGGGTGTAGCGATGGGTGGCGAATGGGGCGGCGCTGTGGTGCTGTCGTCGGAACATGCGCCGAAGGGCAAGGAAATTCTCTATTCCGCTTTCGCGCAACAAGGCTCGCCCGCCGGCAATCTACTGGCAACAGTGGCCTTCCTGCTGACCTCGATGCTGCCGGACCATCAGTTCATGACGTGGGGTTGGCGCATTCCGTTTCTGTTCTCGGCGTTGCTGGTGGTGGTCGGCATGTTTATCCGCATGAGTGTCGAAGAGTCGCCGGCCATGCAGGAGTTGAAGGACAAGAACAAGATCGCGAAACTGCCGATCGGCGAAGTCTTGCGCAACCATAAAGGTCTAGTGGCAATGGGCGTGGGCGCTTGTGTGATCGGCCTGTCGGCGACTTACTTCAAGACGACGTTTGCATTGTCGTGGGCGGTTACGAGCATCGGTTTCGATCGCACGCAGTTTCTCACGGTGATTACCGGTGCGATCATCGTGCAACTCATTGTGCAGCCGTTCGGCGCGGTGCTCGCCACAAAAATGGACCTGAAAAAAGCGGTCATTTACATGCTGGTGCCGGAAATCGTCGCGTTGCCGCTGATGTTCTCACTGATCGCCACCGGCTCGACCAAGCTCGCGATGCTGGG
Source organism: Paraburkholderia sp. BGA-UO-ETr-F12 (assembly GCF_059567945.1). Lineage (NCBI taxonomy): Bacteria > Pseudomonadati > Pseudomonadota > Betaproteobacteria > Burkholderiales > Burkholderiaceae > Paraburkholderia > Paraburkholderia sp. BGA-UO-ETr-F12. The sequence goes on from NZ_JCAQOZ010000031.1 coordinate 12,411, forward strand.
CATGGCGCTCGCCTCGATTCCGCACTCGCTGTATTACGCGGCGATGGCCGGCATTCTGGCGAAGTCGTTTCCGGTTCAGGTGCGCTACACCGGTATTTCGCTTTCCTATCAGATTTGCGGCATGGTGTTCGCCGGCACCACGCCGATTCTCGGACAGTATCTGCTGGGCGCAACCGGTTCGATTCTTTCCGTCGTCGCACTGGGGATCCTGCACGTGCTGATTACGCTGTTCTGCGCGCTGGGATTGATCACGCGCATGCATCAGGAGGGCGCGCGCGACGCTGCCCGTTCGGCCGCGATGGCGCAGAGCTGATCGCTATTGAGCAGAACTGGCGTTGCCACTAGCGCCTGAAGAAACCGTCCGCCGTTGCCGATGAGGCTCGGCGGACTTTTGTGTCTTTGGCGTGGCGGCTTCGCTCAGGAAGTGCGTTGAAGTAGCGTCGTTGTCGACGCGTCACCTTTCCCGGCCTCCTGTTCGAAGCCGTAGAACGACGCGGGGGTTGTACATAGAATCGCGTCGATCGCCGTTGCATCCAGGCCGGTTTCCAGCAGCGTCGATAACGACTTGCCGTAGTTCATCACCTGTTCGTGCTGGGTGTGAGGCCAGTCGCTGCCCCACATCAGCCGCCCGGCGCCGAAGTGTTCGACGAGCTGACCGGTAGCCTCACGCACAAAATCAGAACCCGGCGCCGCGCATCGGTAGGCGGCCGAAACCTTGATCCACACGCGCCCCGTTTTGCCATACCCGAGCAAGCTTCTGAAGCCGGGGTCGCGAATACCTTTCTGAGGGTCGGGGCGTCCAAAATGATCGACGACCACAGGTACTCCGGCCTCCAGCAGCCGGTCGAGCATTGGTGCCAGGTCTTGCGCATTGCGGTGTAATTCGACGTGCCAGCCCAGTTCCGACAATCGTTCGAGCAACGGCGTCCACGAATTCGCTGCCAGATCGGGTAACGCCTGCCCGATCAGATTGAGCCGTATGCCGGTTACGCCTTGCGCGTGCAGCGCGGCCAGCTCTTTTTCGGAAACGTCGGGCGTGACCACCGCCACGCCCCTCAAGCGACGCCTGTCTCGCGATAGTGCTTGCAGCAGGTAGCGATTGTCCGTCCCGAGAAAGCTCGGCTGCACCAGAACCGCACGCTCGATGCCGTGCGCGTTCAGGAGCTGCAAATAGGTGTCGAGCGTCGCGTCGTAGTCCGGCGCGTAGCGCCGGCCATCCGTGAGCGGTAAGCCTCTTTCGAAGACGTGCGCGTGAGTGTCGACGCGGCAACCGCGGGACTGCGCGAGCAATGCAGGGTCGCTCATGATCAGTTCCGCGGCGTGTCCAGGTTCAGGCGCGCAGAGTCGACGGCATCGGGTGCCGATTCAGCGACCACGCCACGCAGACGCTTACCGCGGGTCTCGGGAAGCAGCAACACCGCGACCATCGCGAGGCCGTAAGCAATGGCAGCATCGATGCCGATTGCCATGCCGAGAGACATCGAATGACTCATGTAGCCGACGAGGACAGGGAAGCCCGCCGAGGCGATCCGTCCGAAGTTGTAGCAGAATCCGACCCCCGTGCCGCGCATGTCGGCCGGATACAGTTCGTTGAAAAGCGGACCGAGGCTGGCAGGAATGCCGGCGGCGAACAAGCCGAGCGGGAAGCCGAGCACGAGCATTTGTGTGTTGGTCAACGGCAGCATGACATAAGCGAGAACCGTGACGATGCAGCAGAACGCGAAGAGGGCGATATTGCGCCGCCGCCCAATGCGATCGAGCAGATAGGCGCTCGCCATGCAACCGCACCAGAACGCTACGATGACAACCGCCAGATAACCGCCGGTGTTCAGAACCGACAGGTGCCGCTCTTTCGCAAGGAAGGTGGGCAGCCAGCTCATGATCGCGTAGTACCCGCCATGCGCGCCGGTGCCGAGCACGGCGCCGATCACGGTGGTTTTGAGCACACGCGGCTGGAAAACCTGGGTGATCTGCCCGAGCACGGAGGGGCTGGGTGCGCTGCTTACCGGCGCGACGCGTGCCGGCTCCTTCAGATTGCGCCGTACGAATAGAACCAGGCCGGCCGGCACCAGGCCGACGGCGAACATCACGCGCCATGCGGTGTCCGACGGCAACCAGGAGAACGCCACGGCATACACCAGCACGGCCGCGCCCCAGCCAACCGCCCAGGCGCTTTGCACGGCGCCCATGGCCTTGCCGCGATGTTCGGTACGAATGGTTTCCGCCATCAATACCGCGCCTGCTGCCCACTCGCCGCCGAACCCGAATCCTTGCAGCGCCTTGAGAACCAGCAGTTGCGGGAAGTTTTGCGCGAACGCGCAGAGGAACGTGAAGCCGGCAAACCACAGGATCGTCAATTGCAAGGTCCGGACGCGGCCGATGCGGTCCGACAAGGCCCCCGCGATCCAACCGCCCAGCGCCGAAGATATCAGCGTCACGCTGCTGATCGCGCCGGCCTGCGTATGGTCGATGCCGTACGCGGCAATGATCGCAGGAATGGCCAGGGTGAACATCTGCACGTCGAGCGCGTCGAGCCCCCAACCCGCAAAGCATCCCCAAAATGTGTTGCGTTCCAGGGGCGTGCCCTGCTTGTACCACGTGAACATAGCCGTCTCCGTTATGCCATTCATGTAGTCATATATATGACTACATGAATGATCGCCTTAACGCCGTGGAAAGTCATTGAGTATTAACCCTTGCTCACGCCGTTGTCGCGCGATGTTGTACAGTAGTTACTCCTCTGAACAACTATATGAGCACCATGCAAGCGGCCTCTTTTGTGACCAAGCCGGACGATCGGCTGCCCCGTTATCAGCAATTGCGTGACGATCTGGTTGGCCGCATTGCTGCAGGCGAATGGGCGCTCGAGGAAGCCATTGCCACAGAGGCGGAGTTGGGGCAGTTCTACAACGTCTCCACCGGAACGGTTCGCAAGGCGATTGACCTGCTCGTTGCCGACGGCGTGCTCACGCGCAGCCAGGGCAAGGGCACCTTCATCCGGCGGCCGCGTTTCGATTCGTCGCTGTTTCGCTTCTTCCGCTTCAAGTCGCGTGACGGCAAACCGGTGCGGCCGACAGCGCGCGTGCTCAAGCGCGAAATCGTCAAGCCCCGCGAAGAAATTCGCGCTGCTTTGGGAATGAAAACCGCCGAGAAAGCGATCCATTTGTCGCGTGTGCGCCTGATTGAAGGTCAGGCGGTTCTGTCGGAAGAAATCTGGTTGCCGCGTGCGCGTTTCGAACCCTTGGCCACGCTCCCGCTTGGCGATTTCGAAGACCTGCTGTATCCGTTGTACGAACGTCTGTGCCGGCAGATCGTGGCGTCCGCCACGGAAATTCTAAATGTAGAACAGGCCACGTCCGAAGATGCTTCGCTTCTCGATATAGCGGCCGGCAGCCCCGTTATTCAGGTTCAGCGTGTCGCGTTGGACTTCGCCGGCACGCCGTTCGAATGGCGCAGCACTCGCGGCGCCGCCACGACGTTTCAGTACCAGGTGGAAATCCGCTAAGCCAGCGCTCCGCTGGAATCCCGCTGACCCAGCGCTCCGCTGGCATCCCGCAGACCGTACGCGCCTATTGGGGTATCACCTCATGGCGCTCGACGCCAGTTCATATAAACATATATATGACTACATCAATCTGGCCGTTCCCTCAAATTCTGTCGACGTAGCGGCTGACCTGCCGCCTGACGAGCGTCGACGGCGGCCGGCGAGAAAACCGGAGCGGACATGTCTACGCAGGCAGGATTTGAGCAGCAGGTAATGAGGAAGATGGCGTGGCGGCTGATGCCGCTGCTGATCGTCATGTTTCTGATTTCGTTTATCGACCGCCAGAACGTCGGTTTCGCCAAGCTGGAGATGGTGCATGCCCTTGGCATGACGGAAGCTTCATACGGGCTGGGGGCTTCGCTCTTCTTCATCGGCTACCTTATTTTCGAGGTGCCCAGCACGCTGGCGCTGCATCGTTTCGGCGCCCGGACCTGGCTCGCCCGCATCATGATGACCTGGGGCGTGGTCACGGTGCTGATGGCATTCGCGCGCTCGCTGCCCGTCTTCTATTCGTTTCGCTTCGCACTGGGTGTGGCCGAAGCCGGTTTTTATCCCGGCGTCATCTACTACCTGACGCAGTGGTTCCCACAAAGCTATCGCACCAAAGTGCTCGGCTTCTTCACACTGGGCAGTTCGCTCGCCAACATGCTGGGCTCGCTGGTGGGCGGTCTTCTGCTGACGTTGGGCGGTACATGGGGCTTCGCGGGCTGGCAGTGGGTGTTTATCGCCACCGGTATTCCCGCCATTCTGATTGCGTTTGTCGCGCTCAGGTTCTTGCCGAATTCAGTGCAGGACGCGCCGTTTCTCTCGCAGCAGGAGAAGGATGTCGTCGTTGCCGCGCTGAAGCGGGAAGCGTCGGAAGACGCCAAATCGAGCCGGCCATGGGGTGCGCTGCTCGATCCGAAGGTTCTCATGTTCGCGCTGACATACATGTTGATGTCGACGTCGTTGTACGGCGTGACTTACTGGATGCCGACGCTGCTGAAAAGCGATGGCGTATCGTCGTCGCTCAACGGTGTGTTGAACATGATTCCGTGGGCGCTCGCGACGCTGCTTCTGCTGTGGCTGCCCGGTAAGCTCAAACGTGAGCGCGTCGTGCTGAAGGCGATGAGCGGGGTGGCCGGCATTGGCGTCGTGTGCTTCGCGTCGAGCCTGATCTTGCCGACCGCGTCGTTGCGCTTTGCCGCGCTATGTCTGGGCGGAGCGTGCATTCCGTTGCTCTATCCGTGTTTCTGGTCGTTGCCTCCGCGCTTCTTCTCGGGCGCACGAGCCGCGGCGAGCGTGGCGGCGATCAACGCGATCGGCAATCTGGGCGGCTTTGCCGGACAGAATCTGATGCCTTACGTCGGCAAGGTGGCGCACAGTCAGATCGCGCCGATGCTGGTCCCTACGGCATGCCTGTTCACGTTGGGAATCGGCACGGCGCTCGCCGCGCTGATCGGTGCGCGGCGCAGGATGGTGCTCGAGTCGGCGACGATTCGTTCAACGTAGGTCGCGCATGGCGCGGCACCGGAGAATCCGGCTGGCCGCGCGAACGTATCGCGCCTTACGGCCGGAACAGATCGAAGCCGGCCAGCGCGACTACCCCGCTGATCACGATCAGCGCTACCGAATGCTGTCCGAAGTAGAGAAGGGCCGCGGCCGACCAGCTCGTCGCGGCGAATGCTGCAATGCGTTTCATGCCTTAAAACCCCAATGCGACAGCCAGCAAGCCGCTGACCACTCCGCAAACCACAACCGCGAGTGCGACCACCGTCAGCACGCGCTTCGGAAATGGTCGGCCGAGCATCGCCATGGACGGCACGCTGATCAGCGGCAACGTCATCAGCAACGCCCCGGCCGGGCCGGCGGCCATGCCGAACGACAGCATGGCCTGGATGATCGGCACTTCGCCCGCGGTCGGGATCACGAACAAGGTGCCGGCAATCGACAAAGCGACGATCCACAGCAGGCTGTTGTCGATGCCGGGTCCAATGTGCGGAAACAGCCATGCCCGCGCCGCGCCGAGAATCAGCACCAGCACGATGTATTCAGGAATCAGCCGCAGCGTCATGGTGCCGAGGATTTTCACCCAGCGTGTGAACGCGGTGCCCGGGTTGTCGGTGGTGACGAGTTGCGCCATCGCTTCGCGCGAGGCTTCGGCTTCTTGCGGCGTCACCATCCGGTTCACCAGATAGCCGAGCCCGAACACCGTCACGAGGCCGAGGACGAGCCGCAAGCCCATCCACTGCCAGCCGAGCACGAAACCCATGAAGATCAACGTGGCCGGATTGAGGGCAGTGTTACCGAGCCAGAACGCGATCGCCGCGCCCGGCGCCGCCTGACGGGCGCGCAAGCCGGCCACGACCGGTGCCGCGCAGCACGTGCACATCATGCCCGGCAACGACATCAGGCCACCCTTCACCACGCTGCTGAAGTCGGTCCGGCCGAGCGCACGGGCGACCCACTGCGGCGGAATCAGCGCCTGCACCGCCGAGCCCAGCAGAAGGCCAAGCACCATGGCTTGCCAGATCGCCTTACCGTAGGCCAGCGCGTAATCGATGGCCGCCTGCCACGATGCCGCCGGCGCGCTCGATGACGTGCCCATCAGGATCGACTTGCCGATGGAGTGCTGGCTCGCGGCAACGAAGGCGCGGTTGTAGTACGGGAACCACTTCACGTAGAAGAGGCCGACGACGGCGATCAGCAGAAAGACGATCCAGCCAAGGGCGACGCGGGGCTGTCGAAGGGTTGATTGCATGATGGTCTTAGCGTTAGTTTTTTGATCAGATCACAGCGAGCGCGCTGTGATCGAGTTGCGCAAGCAGTGCTTTGGCCTGTTCAACGACATCGGCGTCATTGGGCCGGAAATGAATTGGCAGTGCATCCGGCAGGCGGACGAAATGCTGATGGCTGCTGCGCGTGTAGGCCGGATCGTAGTGCCGTTCGATCAGTTCCCGCGCGAGTTCAGCACGGCTATTTTCATCGACGAGTTTTTGCCAGCCCATGACACGTTCGCGGCTATGCAAGCCGATCATCTTCTGCAGTTGCGCTTTCAATGATTCGGGGTCGTCGAACAGATGCGCATAGTCGTGCAGCAGGAACGCCGCGCGGTCTTCGTGGCTCGACAGCACGTCGACGCAGGCGGCCTGGTGAAACGTATCGAGAAGCGCGAGCGGCAGCGTGATTGCACCGATCCGCCGGCTCTCCGCTTCGACGAAAACCGGCCGCTTGGGATCGAAGCCGCGCAGGGCGCACACTAGCAACGTGTCGAAGCGCTTCTGCGACGGCTGGGCGACACCCGCCCACGCGCCCAGCAGCGAGCCGCGATGCGCCGCCAATGCTTCGAGGTCCAGCGTCTGCGCGCCCGCCTGATGCAGCGCTTCGAGCAGACGCGTCTTGCCGCTGCCCGTCGGGCCGACCAGTGCGATATACCTGAACTGTTTCGGCAATGCGTCGAGCGTGTCCAGTGTCGCGCGCCGGTAGGCCTTATAACCGCCGTCCAGTTGGCGAGCCGGCCAGCCGATCATATTGAAGAGCGTCGTGACCGAACCCGAGCGCTTTCCGCCGCGCCAGCAGTAGATCAGCGGCCGCCAGTTGCGCGGCCGGTCGGCAAACGTCGTTTCCAGATGGTGCGCGATATTGCGCGCCACCAGCGCCGCACCGATCCGTGTGCCTTCGAACGGCGAAACCTGCTTGTAGGTCGTGCCGACCAGCACACGCTCTTCGTTGCTCAGCACAGGCGCATTCAGCGCGCCGGGAATGTGATCTTCGGCGAATTCGAGAGGCGTGCGCACGTCAATGATTTCATCGAAATCACCGGCTTGATCGAGGCTGACGAGTAGGTTTTTCAAGGGGTTACGGGCGAAACAGACCGGCTGGAGAAGCGAAATTATCGCATGCGCCGTGAATGCGGGCTGGCGGGCCGCCCAGCCGGGCCTTCGGGCGCTCAGGTTCGGCTCGTCCGTCAGCCGGCCGGCTCCTTAGAGCACTTCGACTCGCCCTTCTCCGCTGACCATGTCGCCGATCACCCGCGCGTCGGCGAAACCGTCGGCGCGGAACAGGGCGAGCACCTCGTCGACCGCGTCCGGTGCGCACGAAACCAGCAGGCCGCCGGAGGTTTGCGGATCGGTGAGCAGGGTGCGGCCCGCCGACGGCAGTGAGGCCGGCAGCACGATGTCTTTACCGTAGGCGTCCCAGTTGCGTCCGGAAGCGCCGGTAAAAATGCCGGCTTCAGCGAAGTCGACCACGTCCGGCAACCAAGGCAAGTCCGCATATCGCACACGGGCAGTCAGATGCGAACCGCGGGCCAATTCCAGCGTATGGCCCAGCAAGCCAAAACCGGTGATGTCCGTGAGTGCATGCACGCCATCGAGCGCGGATAGTGCCGCGCCCGGCCGGTTGAGTTTGGTCGTGGCCGCGATCATCGCGGCATAACCGTTTGAATCGAGCCGGTCTTTTTTCAACGCCGCCGACAGCACGCCCACGCCCAGCGGCTTGCCGAGGATCAGCACGTCGCCCGCTCGGGCACCGGCATTGCGTTTGACACGCCGCGGATCGACCACGCCGATCGCCACCAGGCCATAAATCGGTTCCACCGAGTCGATCGAATGGCCGCCGGCGAGGGGAATACCGGCTTCCGCGCAGACGGACTCGCCGCCCTTCAGCACGGCGGCGATCACGTCGTGCGGCAGCACATTGATCGGCATGCCGACGATCGCCAGCGCCATGATCGGCTTGCCGCCCATCGCGTAGACGTCCGACAGCGCATTGGTGGCGGCGATCCGGCCGAAGTCGAACGGGTCGTCGACGATCGGCATGAAGAAGTCGGTGGTGGCGACGATCGCCTGCTCGTCGTTCAGCTTATAAACGGCGGCGTCGTCGGCGGTATCGTTGCCGACCAGCAGATCGGGAAAGAACGGCAGCGGCGCGCTGCGCTTGAGCAGGTCGGCGAGCAGGCCAGGGGCGATTTTGCAGCCGCAGCCGCCCCCGTGCGACAGGCTGGTGAGGCGGGGCGAGCTGCTGGTGGGCGTGGGCGTATCGGTCATGGGCGCGAATCTTTGGCTTCGAATGACCGCAATTATGAGGGTTGTCGCCGCGCCGTGTTTGACGCGCGATCTTGACGCGCGCTATCGAACGGCAACAGTGCGCGCCTCGCCCGACGCTTCGTCTGCTTATTTATTGCTTCCCGCACCGGTGCCGTAAAGGCCGTTTTCAAAGCCGCCGGCGCCCGAGGGCTTGTGTCCGTTGCCCTTAGCGTTTCCCGCCGTCTTACCGCGCACCTTTGGCGAGCCGCTGTTTTCTTTCGCTTGCGGCTTGTTTGATTCGTGAACCGCCGAGGCGGCGGGGTCGGGCGTCGAGCCCATCGGCGATGTTCGATTTTCCTGCTGCTCCGAGCCACTGCCCTGGGTGATCTGCGCATAACCAGCCGGACTGAACGCGAGCAGCGCCACGCCGCTCAGGAGGGAAGCGGAAAGGGCCAGCCGGCTCGCGATCAGGCCGGTACGCAAAATATTCAGGCCTTCATTCGCGAAGTAAAAGGTGCGGTTTGATGAAGGCGCAACGAGTCGATCAGACATAGGAGCACAGAATTCCAGAAGTTGAAGGAGAACAGTCAGTGATCGATCCAGCATGAACAATGCCCGACTGCAAGGCGTTCTCGCGCGGGACCACGTCGGCACGGGAAAGAGCGCGTACACAGAGGGATCTCCCCGTGGCTGGCGGCCTGCGAACGTGGCTGCGTGAACACATATCGGCCTCTATAATCCTTATCAGTACCCTAATAAACGCCGAGGCCTTTTCATGCCCCACATGACCCGGCGACAGTTCCTGAAGGTATCCGCAAGCACGCTAGCTGGATCGAGTCTGGCCCTGATGGGCTTCTCGCCGGCACCCGCGTTGGCGGAGGTCCGTCAGTACAAATTGTCGCGAACCACTGAGACCCGCAACACCTGTCCGTACTGTTCGGTTGGCTGCGGCATCCTGATGTACGGACTGGGCGACAACGCCAAGAATGCAAAGTCCAGCATCATCCACATCGAAGGCGATCCCGATCATCCGGTCAATCGCGGCACGCTGTGCCCGAAGGGCGCGAGCCTGATCGACTTCATTCATAGCCCGAGCCGGCTGAAGTATCCCGAGTACCGCGCGGCCGGGTCGAATGAATGGAAACGGATTTCGTGGGAAGACGCGCTCGACCGCATCGCGAAACTCATGAAGGAAGATCGCGACGCGAACTTCGTCGAGACGACGGAAGACGGCAAGAAGGTCAACCGCTGGCTGACCACCGGCATGCTCGCAGCATCCGCCGGCAGCAATGAAGTGGGTTATTTGACGCACAAGACTGTCCGCAGTCTTGGCATGCTCGCATTCGACAATCAAGCACGTGTCTGACACGGCCCGACGGTGGCAGGTCTTGCCCCGACGTTTGGCCGTGGAGCGATGACGAACCATTGGGTCGACATCAAGAACGCGGACGTGATTCTTGTGATGGGCGGCAATGCAGCCGAGGCGCACCCGTGCGGTTTCAAGTGGGTGACCGAAGCGAAGGCGCATCGCAAGGCAAGGTTGATCGTGGTCGATCCGCGCTTCACGCGCACGGCATCGGTTGCGGACTATTACGCGCAGATTCGCACCGGCTCGGACATCGTGTTCCTGGGCGGGGTGATCAACTATCTGCTCACGCATGACAAGATCCAGCACGAGTACGTAAAGAATTACACGGACATGTCGTTTATCGTGCGCGAGGATTTCTCGTTCACGGACGGCCTGTATTCCGGCTACAACGCGGACAAGCACTCATACGACAAAACCACGTGGGATTACGAGCGCGGCGCCGACGGCTTTGCCAAGGTCGACCCGACACTGCAGGATCCGCGTTGCGTCTATCAGCTGATGAAGCAGCACTACTCGCGCTATACGCCCGAGCAGGTCGAAAAGAGCTGCGGCACGCCAAAGGAGAAATTCCTCAAGGTGTGCGAGATGCTGGCGTCGACGGCCGTGCCCGGACGTGCCGGCACGATCCTGTACGCGCTTGGCTGGACGCATCACTCGATCGGCGCGCAGATCATCCGCACCGGCGCGATGGTGCAATTGCTGCTGGGCAACATCGGCATCGCGGGCGGCGGCATGAACGCACTGCGCGGGCACTCGAACATTCAAGGCCTGACCGACCTCGGCCTGATGTCGAACTTGTTGCCCGGTTACATGACGTTGCCGATGGAAGCGGAACAGGATTTCGACGCGTTCATCGCGAAGCGGGCGAGCCAGCCGCTGCGGCCGAACCAGTTGAGCTACTGGCGCAATTACCGCGCGTTCCATGTCAGTTTCATGAAGTCATGGTGGGGCGATAACGCCACCGCCGAGAACAACTTCGGCTACGACTATCTGCCCAAGCTCGACAAGTCCTACGACATGCTGCAAGTCTTCGAACTGATGAATCAGGGGAAGATGAACGGCTACATCGCGCAGGGCTTCAACCCGCTCGCGGCGGCGCCGAACAAGGCCAAGATCGGTTCGAGTCTGGCCAGGCTGAAGTGGCTCGTCGTCATGGATCCGCTCGCCACGGAAACGTCGGAGTTCTGGAAGAACTACGGGGAGTTCAACGACGTCGATCCGTCGAAGATTCAAACGGAAGTTTTCCGTTTGCCTACCTCGTGCTTCGCGGAAGAACGCGGTTCGCTGGTGAGCTCGAGCCGCGTGCTGCAGTGGCACTGGCAGGGCGCCACGCCGCCGGGCGAAGCAAGAAGCGATCTGGAGATCATGTCGGGATTGTGGCTGCGCATGCGCCGCGCCTACAAGGAGCAGGGCGGCAAGTATCCCGATCCGATTCTCAACATGACCTGGCCTTACGCCGACCCGGAAAGCCCCACGCCGGAAGAACTGGCGATGGAGTTCAACGGTCGTGCGCTCGCCGACGTCACGGATCCCACCGACAAGACCAAGGTTCTCGCAAAGAAGGGCGAACAGCTGGCAAGTTTCGCCCAGTTGCGCGACGACGGCAGCACGGCGAGCGGCTGCTGGATTTTCTGCGGCGCGTGGACCCAGGCGGGCAACCAGATGGGCCGGCGCGACAACTCGGACCCGACAGGCATCGGCAATACGTTGAACTGGGCGTGGGCATGGCCCGCGAACCGGCGGATCCTGTACAACCGCGCGTCGTGCGACGTCAGCGGCAAGCCGTTCGACCCGACCCGCAAGCTGATCGCGTGGAACGGCAAGACGTGGAGCGGACCGGACATTCCCGACTTCAAGGTGGACGAACCGCCGGAAAACGGCATGAATCCGTTCATCATGAATGCGGAGGGTGTGGCGCGTTTCTTCTCGCGCGATGGTCTGGTGGAAGGACCGTTCCCCGAGCATTACGAACCGTTCGAAACACCGCTCGGCTACAACCCGCTGCATCCTGAGAACAAGGCGGCCGTCAACAATCCGGCGGCGCGCGTGTTCCCGGACGACCGGGCGGCGTTCGGCACGCACGAGAATTTCCCGCATACGGCGACCACTTATCGTCTGACCGAGCATTTCCACTACTGGACCAAGCACGCGCGCTTGAATGCGATCGTGCAGCCGCAGCAGTTCGTGGAGATCGGCGAGGATCTGGCGAAGGAGGTGGGCGTGGTGGCGGGTGACCGGGTGAAGGTGTCGTCGAACCGCGGCCACATCATCGCGGTCGCGCTCGTCACCAAACGCATCAAGCCGCTAATGGTCGAGGGGAAGAAAGTTCAGACCGTTGGTTTGCCGTTGCATTGGGGTTTCAAGGGGCTCGCGAAACCGGGCTATCTCGTCAATACGCTGACGCCCTCCGTGGGCGACGGGAATTCGCAGACACCGGAATTCAAGTCGTTCCTCGTCAAGGTCGAAAAGGCATAAGGAAAAGAGATGGCACTGCAATCACTGGATATCAAACGCCTCTCGGCCACGACCTTGCCTGAACCGCAAGTGCGCGAGCCGGTGACGGGCACGGTCGCCAAGCTTATCGACGTGTCGAAATGCATCGGCTGCAAGGCGTGTCAGACCGCCTGTATGGAGTGGAACGATCTGCGCGACGAGATCGGCACGACAACCGGCATCTACGACAACCCGCGCGATCTGAGCGAGCATTCGTGGACCGTCATGCGGTTTTCGGAGTATGAGAACACTGAGGGCGATCTCGAGTGGCTGATCCGCAAGGACGGCTGCATGCACTGCGAGGACCCGGGCTGTCTGAAGGCCTGTCCGTCGCCGGGTGCGATCGTGCAGTACACCAATGGCATTGTGGATTTCCACGAGGAAAACTGCATTGGCTGCGGTTACTGCGTGACCGGCTGCCCGTTCAACGTGCCGCGCATTTCGAAGAAGGACAACCGTGCCTATAAGTGCACGTTGTGTTCGGATCGCGTGGCTGTCGGCCAGGAACCGGCTTGCGTGAAGACCTGCCCGACCGGCGCGATCATGTTCGGCACCAAGGAAGACATGAAGCAGCAGGCGGCGGACCGGATCGAGGATCTGAAGGATCGCGGCTTTGAGAACGCCGGTTTGTATGATCCTGCCGGCGTGGGCGGCACGCATGTGATGTACGTGCTGCATCATGCCGACAAGCCCACGCTGTACCACGGCTTGCCGCAGAACCCGAAGATCAGCGCGATGGTTTATCTGTGGAAGGGCCTCGCGAAGCCGCTGGCGCTGGCCGGTATTGCGTTCGCGGCCATAGCGGGTTTCTTCCACTACACGCGGGTTGGTCCGAACGAGGTGACGGAGGCGGACGAAGCCGAAGCACAGCATGAAGCCGACGAAGCACGCCGTTCGCGGGAGGCATCCGATGAAGCACGCTGACAACCATCGGCACGTTGTGCTGAAAGATGTGAGGGGCAACAGCCTGATCGAGCGTTACACGCCGAATGAGCGGACGAATCACTGGATCACGGCGATCACGTTCGTGCTGCTGGCGCTGTCCGGACTCGCCATGTTCCATCCGGCGATGTCGTGGCTGTACGCAATCTTCGGCGGGGGGCAGTGGACGCGGATTTTGCATCCGTTTGTCGGCTGCGTGATGTTCCTGTCGTTTCTGATTCTTGCGTTGCGCTTCTGGCATCACAACCTTCTCGACCGCGCCGACATTCAGTGGATGAAGCAGATCGACGACGTGCTGAACAATCGCGAGGACAAGCTCCCCGCGATCGGAAAGTACAACGCCGGTCAAAAGCTGCTATTTTTCACTATGGTAATTTGCCTGCTTCTGTTGCTGGCGAGCGGCATTGTGATCTGGCGGCGCTATTTCTCGTTCTATTTCCCGATCGAGATCATCCGCCTCGCGGCGCTGGTTCATGCCGCGGCGGCGTTCGTGCTGATCGTCGGTATCGTCGTGCATATTTACGCGGCCTTGTGGGTCAAGGGTTCGATCGGTGCGATGACGCGGGGTACCGTGACCTACGGGTGGGCAAGAAAGCATCATCCGAACTGGTTCAAGGAAATAATCGACAAGTAGGATCGGCAAGACGCGCGGCGCGGCTTGCCGCGCACCGTACCCCGAGCCGCCGCCTTTGTTCGACGAACTGCGGCGGCTCTTCAGTTTTCAGAGGTCGATACTGTGGTTCAACGTATTCTTGAAGCCGGCGATATCGAGTCGCTCGATCACACGGCGATTCCCCGCATCCGCACGCCAGAGCGGCTGGCGGTCTTCTCGGCACGTGCCGCGCGGCTGCGTCAACTGGCGGCGCTCAGCAATCCGATCGCCGGCTATTTGCGCCTGATGGCCGTGCTGGCGGACGCCCAGCAAGCCGTGATTACCGGCTTCAAGGCTCAGCCGCCGTCCGCAGAGTTGATCGCGAGCGCGCAACAGCATTCCATGCCGCTGATTCCGGCGCTCTCCGGTGTGCGCGATCCGGCGTGGCACGATGTTTTGCTGCAACTGGTCGACAAGGTGCAAGCCGCCGGCCCGCTCACGCCGCCGCTCGAAGCGCTCTTCGCCAGACTGCGGACACTCGATCGAGCCGCGCTCGAAGCGCAGGCCGATGCGATCTTCGCGCAGCGTTTCGACGAAGTCGATCCGGCCTGCGCGCCCTTCATCATGGCCGCGCTGCAAGTGGTGTGGACCGATCTTGCCGCCGATGTCGACAGGCGCGACGTGCCGTACCTCGAGACGCCCGGCCTGTGTCCGGTATGCGGATCGCATCCGGTAGCGAGTCTGGTGCGCGTGGGCGGCGCGTATGACAATTACCGTTACCTGCAATGCGGTTTGTGTGCCACGGAGTGGCATATGGTCCGTGCGAAATGTTCGAACTGCGATTCGACCAAAGGCATCGCCTATCACGCTGTCGGCTCACAGGGCGCGGACGAAGCCGCCCGGGAGGCCGATTCCAGGAATGCGGCCTTGAAGGCGGAGTCGTGTGACGAATGCCATACTTACCGGAAGATCGGCATTCAGTCGAAGGATTACGATTTCGAGCCGTTCGCGGACGATCTCGCCAGTCTCACGCTGGATCTGCTGATGGGCGCGGAAGGCTATCGGCGCGCGTCGCCGCATCCGTGGCTGTGGCCGGAGCAGGGTAGCGCCGCGGCTGAGTCTTCCGGCGCATCGGACTGAAATGCCACTGAAACCCGACCGAAGAACGAGGATTGCCTTGTGAGCGATGTAACCGGCTCTGAATTGCGCGCGCTGATGGCGCGTGTGCCTTCGGTGGAAAAGGTGATGGCGTCGGCCGAGTTTGCGGCTTTGCTGACTGAGTTCGGCCGCACGCAGGTGTTGAATGCCTTGCGTCACGCGCTCGACACATGGCGCGCCAGTGCGCAGTCTGGCGATGCGCCGGTGAGCGCGCTCGATGTCGCGCAACTGCGGGGTTCGGTCGAGGCTGCGCTGCGCCGGCGTAACGCGGCTCGCTTGCGCAGTGTCTTCAATCTGACCGGCACGGTGCTGCATACCAACCTTGGCCGCGCGTTGCTGCCGGACGAGGCGGTACAAGCCGTCATGAAGGCGCTCACACAGCCGGCCAATCTCGAGTTCGATCTTGACACGGGCAAGCGCGGCGATCGCGACGATCTGATCGACGAACTCATTTGCGAACTGACCGGCGCCGAAGCCGCGACCGTGGTCAACAACAACGCCGCCGCTGTGTTGCTAACGTTGTCCGCATTGGCGTCGAAGAAGGAAGTGATCGTATCGCGTGGCGAGCTGGTTGAGATCGGCGGCGCGTTTCGTATTCCCGACATCATGAGCCGCGCGGGCGCGAAGCTGCGCGAAGTCGGCACCACCAATCGCACGCATCTTAAAGACTACGACGAAGCCATCGGCCCGCAAACCGCGCTTCTGATGAAAGTCCACGCGAGCAACTATGCGATCAGCGGCTTCACCAAGGAGGTCGGCGTCGATGCCATCGCGCCGCTCGCCCACGCGCGCGGTATAGCCGTTGCCGTCGATCTCGGCAGCGGCACGCTGGCCGATCTGACGCAATGGGGCTTGCCACGCGAGACGACGGTGCGCGAAACCATCGAAGCCGGTGCCGATCTTGTTACGTTCAGCGGCGACAAGTTGCTGGGCGGCCCGCAGGCCGGATTGATCGTCGGCCGGCGCGATCTGATTGCCAGGATCAAGAAGCATCCCCTCAAGCGCGCGCTGCGAGTCGGCAAGCTGACGCTCGCAGCACTGGAACCCGTGCTGCAGATGTACCGCGCGCCGGAGAAGCTCGCGGAGCGGCTGACCACATTGCGTTTGCTCACGCGGCCGAGCGACGACATTCGGCTCGCCGCGCAGCGGGTACAACCCGAATTGCAACGCGTGGCCGGCGAACGCTACGCGGTGGTGGTCGAGCCGATGTTCAGCCAGATCGGCAGCGGTGCGTTGCCGGTCGACGTGCTGCCGAGCTACGGCCTCGTCGTCAGGACAGCCGATGGCAAGCGCGGCGGCCGTCAATTGCTTGCGTTCGAGAAGCGTTTGCGCGAGATGGCACGGCCGGTCATCGGCCGTATCGCGGACGACGCATTGCGTCTCGATCTGCGCTGTCTCGAAGCCGCCGATGAAGCGCAACTGATCGAGCAACTGAAGGGCGTGCACGCATGATCGTAGGTACGGCCGGTCATATCGATCATGGAAAAACGAGTCTCGTGAGAGCGCTGTCGGGCGTCGACACGGATCGTCTCAAGGAAGAGAAGGCGCGCGGCATTTCAATCGAACTGGGCTACGCGTACGTGCCGCTCGACAATGGCGACGTGCTCGGTCTGATCGACGTGCCGGGTCACGAAAAGCTCGTCCATACGATGACCGCGGGCGCAAGCGGTATCGATTTCGCCTTGCTCGTGATCGCTGCCGACGACGGTGTGATGCCGCAAACGCGGGAACATCTGGCGATTGTGGGACTGCTCGGCATCAGGTGTGGCGCGGTAGCGCTGACCAAGATAGATCGCGTTGACGCTGTGCGGCTGAAGGAAGTCCATGACGAGGTCACAGCGTTCCTGAGCGGCAGCGTGCTACAGGATGCGTCGGTGTTCGAGACTAACGCGCTGCATGACGATGACGCCGGCGTAGCCGCATTGAAGGCGCATCTTCACGCAGCGGCAGCAGAGTGGCGCATGAAGCGCGACGACGGCCTGTTCCGTCTCGCGGTCGACCGCGTCTTTACGCTCACGGGCCAGGGCACGATCGTGACGGGGACGGTGGTGTCGGGACGTGTGACGGTGGGCGACACGATGCTGCTCGCGCCAAAAAATCAGCCAGTGCGCGTGCGCAGCATTCACGCGCAGAATCGTCCGGCCGGAAGCGGCCGGGCAGGCGAACGCTGCGCGTTGAACCTTGCGGGTATCGAGAAGAGCGCAATCGACCGCGGCGACTGGATTGTCGATCCGCGCCTGTCGCAAGCTTCGGAACGCACTGACGTCATGCTCACGTTGCTTGCCGATGGTCCGTCGACGCTGGAGCATTGGGCGCCGTTGCACGTTCATCTGGGTACGCAGCATCAGGTGGCGCACGTCGCGTTGCTCGACGGCGAGCAACTTGGCGCCGGTCAGTCGGCGCGCGTGCAACTCGTATTCGAGCGGCCGGTGTGCGCGCTGCCAGGTGACCGCTTTGTGGTGCGCAATGCTCAGGCCGATCGAACGGTTGGCGGCGGTCATGTGCTTGATCCGTTTGCGCCTTCGCGCAAGCGTCGCTCGGCTGAGCGTCTGGCGTGGCTCGACGCGATCCGGACCATGCTCGATTCCGGCGAACTGGATTCGCTTCTGGCAAAGGCTCCGTTCGGCTTGTCCCGTTCGCTGCTGGAGCGGTTGACCGGCATGCCCGCGGCCATGCTCGCATTGCCGTCTGATACGCGGGTGGTGGAGCTTGCGGGCCATGATGCGTTGTTGATCGCCGATGCATCGTGGCGAGCGTTGAATGCGCGGCTGACGACGACGCTGAAGCAATACCACGAGCGTTCACCGGACGAACTTGGCCCGGATGGATCGCGCTTACGGCGGATGGCGGCGCCTCTCGTCGACGATGCGTTATGGCGCGCGCTAATCGATGAAGCGGCGGCGCGCGGCGAGATTGTCAAACGCGGGCCTTGGTTGCATCTGCCGGACCACGCTGTGACGCTTGATGAAGCCGATCGCGCGCTCGCGGCGACGTTGCTGCGGGCGCTGAAAGAAGGGCGTTTCGATCCACCCTGGGTGCGTGATCTGGCGAACGCACATGGCGTATCCGAAGATCGCGTACGTCAGTTGCTGCGCAAACTCGCGCGGCAAGGTGAGCTTTTTCAAGTCGTGCGTGACCTCTTTTATCACCATGAGGTGATTCGCGAATTGGCCTCGATTGCAAGTTCCGAAGCGCAAAAGAACGCGGGTACGGTAGCGGCGGCGCCGTTTCGTGATGTCACCGGTCTTGGTCGAAAACGCGCGATTCAGCTTTTGGAATTCTTCGATCGTGTTGGGTATACTCGCTTCCACCGTGGCCTGCATCTGATGCGTACGGATACACGGTGGCTCGATCTGCTTTGATCGAGCGTTCGAGTTGCAAGGCATCGTTTGAGTAGTTCAATCACCGTAGGAAGGCATTCGCATCCGGTGGTGCGGCTGGATTTCAAATCCAGTTGAGGGCGTCAGACGCTCTCAGGTCGGTTCGACTCCGGCTGCCTTCCGCCCGGCAAGGCTTCCCGGCTATTCCAACATCGTCCGCAGATGTCCTCCAGGTCGCTGATTTCAAAGCGTTTTATGGGTAACGACCTGCTTGCTGCTTCCATCAAGGTCCCGCACAATTTCCTCACGAAGTATGGGTAGCGGTATGGGTTTTGTGGGTAGGAATGGAGGGCAAGATGGCAGGACGACAGTTGCACCGGCTCAGCGCGCTGCGGGTCGCCAAAGAGGTAGTGCCAGGTCATTACGCCGACGGCGGTGGCCTCTACATGCAGATCGCCGACAGTGGCGCTCGCTCATGGGTATTTCGTTTCAAGCTTGACGGGCGCGTGCGGGAGATGGGCCTCGGTCCGCTTTCGCGAGTCTCGCTTGGCGAGGCGCGGAAACTGGCCACTGGGTACCGTGACATGGTCAGAGACTTGATTGATCCCATCCTCGCGCGGCGTGAGCAGCAGCGTAGACAGTTGCTCGATATCTCTTCGGATACCAACGTAACTTTCCGTGAGGCAGCCGAAGCGTTTATTCGCGTACAGGAACCTCAGTGGCGCAATCTCAAGCATGTCCAGCAGTGGCGCAACACGCTCAGGAAGTACGCATATCCGGTGATCGGCGAAGTCCGGGTGCGCGACATCGATACTGCGATGATCGTGCGGATTCTCCAGCCGATCTGGACGAAAAAGGCGGAGACCGCGCGCCGCGTGCGCGGCCGAATCAAGGCCATCCTCGACGCCGAGACTGTGCTGGGCCATCGCACCGGCAGCAACCCGGCACGGTACGTTGACCATTTGCAACTCGTCTTACCGCGGTCGAGGAAGCGGTCACATGTGAGACACCATCCGGCGTTGCCTTGGGAAGATGTCCCGGGTTTCGTACGCGAACTGGAGCAACGTCCCCGGCGCGCGGCACGGATCCTCCACCTGCTTATCCTCACGGCAACCCGCACGAACGAGGTGCGCTTTGCGCGACCAGAGGAATTCGACTTGGACAACCGTGTGTGGTCAATTCCCGGCGACCGCACAAAAAGTGGACGACCACTTCGCGTGCCGCTTTGTGAGCGGGCTTGTGAGATTGTGCGCAGCGCGTTACCGAAGGCGAAATACGGATATCTCTTTCCGGGCTGCAAGGAAGGGAGTCCTTTGTCGAACATGGCGATGCTGATTCTGCTGAGACGGATGTCACGGCATGGGATCACCGTGCATGGTTTCCGGTCAACCTTCCGAGACTGGATAGCCGAATGCACGGAATATCCGGATTCGCTAGCGGAAGAAGCGCTGGCTCACATCATCACTTCGCAGACGATAGCGGCCTACCGGCGTCGGGACCAGCTGGAGCGACGGCGCGTGATGATGGAGGACTGGGGTGCGTACTGTGCCAGTCAGCATATGCATACGGCGTCAGTGACTTCTGCGGTGCCACAGCCGTTTGCCGCGTAAGCTGATACCACAGCTGTGTCGGCAACGGCGTGAAACACGACCTGCGGGCGTCGAATGGTGTCAATGCGGTGTTTGGTTATGGCTTTACGCCGTCGACTTCGAATACGCAATAGGAGCTACGGGTCGGGATGAGGCATTCGTTCTGAGCAGTCAGGCAATTGACGCGCAAGGTTGTACGCAGATGGTCGCTCGGCGCTTGCCCGATCGACCATCATTTGTACCTGATCGGGAATGCTGAGCTTGTAGTGCCGGGACCAGAGTACTTGAAGAGTAGTGTGGGACCAAGAGCTTAATGCTGTGCATTGCATGCCCGGGTGATCCGGTTTCGAGCCTTTTCAATGACATCCATTGATGTGGCGAAGGAAATGCGGAAAGCGGGCGAGATACCGTAAGCCGCACCCTGAACGGTTGCCACCTTGAAGTCGTCCAGCAGGTACACGACAAAGTCGCTGTCGTTCGTGATCAGCTTGCCACGAGGCGTGGTTTTTCCAATCTGGTTCGCACACGAGACGTAGGCATAGAAAGCACCGCGGGGCGTTGGGCAATCGAGCCCTGCGTTCCCATGCAGCAGCTCGACGACCCGATCGCACCGCATCCTGTACACGTTGCGCCAGTCGGCGAAGAAAGAATGTGGGCCATTTAGCGCAGCGACTGCGGCTGCCTGACTGACAGCTGCTGGAATACTGGTGCTCTGCGATTGAAACTTTTCCATCGCTTTGACCAACTCGACCGGGCCTGACGCATAGTCGATGCGGAAACCTCTCATGGCGGGTTCTGGTACAAATAGGAAAGCAGGATGAGAAGTTTCAAATATAAAGGATAACTTATCGAATGGAAAAGACCGCATTCCAAACGGCGGACGAAGTGATCTCCGTGAGGTCGAGTTCCGTGAGGCCGAGCTCTGTGAGATCGAACTGGCCCTTGCGAATGCGATGCGTCAATACGATACTTGAAACCGTGATCGCAGCGCTTCTGAACCGCTTGAATCCAAGCATCACGTTCATTCTGGATTTGATGTGGCTTTGATGTGGCGATGGTCCTGTTCGATTGTTTTGTTCAGATATTTTGAGGACCGGACCTCGTGTCTTGTGGCAGCAGACCATCGGCCTTCATCTCGCGCACCGCGCGGCGCGAAGCCATCGACCGTGATGGTCTCTGGCGACTGGTCACGACGCCTGATAGCCTTGCTGAAAAAAGCTTTGGCCGCGGCCATGACGCGCTTCGCCCGGCGCATGAAGTCCACTGTCTGGCCAGCCCGATCCACCGCCCGATACAGGTAGACCCATTTGCCGCGAATCTTTATCTAGGTCTCGTCGACGCGCCTCGAGCGATCGGCCGGTGTAGCAAAGCGGTTCCATCGTTTGACGAACTCGGGCGTATAACGCGTCACCCAGTGAGGGATCGTCATGTGAGCCAGCGATCATCCCGTTTGGCCATCATCTCGACCAGATCGCGAAGGCTGAGCTCGTAGCGCAGATACCAGCGAACGCACAAAATGATGACCTCCCGATCAAAATGACGTCCACCGAACTACTCTTCCAGACTCTTCAGCTTGCTCATCGCGGGTCATCGGTTCGTTTCGCTCCGACAACTCTAACCGATTCGCCGACCCTATTTGCGGCAGAGCCTAACTATGAATGTCAATAAGCGTGATATATATTTCCAATGAGAATTGCTATTTATCGGATAGGAGATACTGATATGACTTCCTTCGGCAACGCGGGGGAAATTCAATGCGCAGTGATTTCTTCGGCGACTTTACGCCTGATCGGAGCCTAAATTACGTTCAAAGAAGATGAGGGCTCCGTCAAGATCGGGTCCATATGGCGGAATCTCATAAAACCCGAGCGCCTTGTAGAGCGAAATCGCACTACTCATTGTGGCGCGATGAGTATCTAGGCGAAGTTTGCTAAAACCTAATTTCTCGGCGCCTCTGATCAATTGCGCCAGAAGCGCGTGTCCTACGCCGCGTCCACGTGCTTCGTCAACGACGAATACACGTTTTACTTCCGCAATATCATCGGATAATCGTTTCAGGGCGGCTGTGCCGACGAGTATCTTGCGAGTTGAGTCTTCTGCTACAACCAAGATGCCGTTCGGAACTGCATAAGGATAAGGTAACTTACGGAGCTCTGCGTCGAAATCCTGGTAACCCAAATCGAAAGGTAGAGACTTGGCATACTGTTGAAATATTCGTCTAACCGACGGAATATCAGCTGCTTCGACTTCCCGAATTGTGATGCTATCAGTGCTCATTCTCAATTCACCAAAAAACATGATCTCTGCCTCGATGCCGCGTTCCACCTGCTCTGGTTCCCGCTCCTCATCCGGAGATGTCCTACGTGAACCAGAGAATCTTCGCGGGTAAGAAAGGTTGCCTGCCTTAAGAGACTATCGGTCGCCGCGCCGTGGTACATGCAGTATCTGATCGTGGAACCCTCCAAAATCTTCGCTTAGCGAACACCTCTGGTATTTTGATTTTCGACACGTTGAGTGTAAATCCGTCATGCATGGTTTCATACGCGGCAGCGTGAAAAAAGTTTTGCGATCCGGGCAAGATTTTTATTCCCGAATGGAAAATTGGCATCCGATCGTATTGGCTAATTCGACTTTCGGATTTCGTAGTCCATCCGGATATTCAAAATTTATGTCGTATTCCCGCGCTTACAATTTCCTGGGAATGTGTGCCCGGTGCTGCTGTGTATGCGTAGTCTGCTGCTGACGCGGAGCCTGGATCGTTTCCGATCTGATCGCCGTTCATGTGTTGATAAATGCCTAGAAGATAAAAATCAGTGCGCTTGGAAAGGTTATAGTCTGCGCCGAGCGAAAACTGGTGATAGGTGGCTGCAGCCTGTCCGGTTGCGTGCGTGTAGTTGTATTGCGCGGCGACGAGCAATACAGGGGAGAACTGGTACCCAAGATACCCGACTGCTGTGTTGAAAGTCTCTGTTTCATGGAATGCCGAGGCTGCGTCCGGAATATATCTGGCATTGCTATAGCGTGCTCCCATGATGGCGGGACCCAGCGTGTAGGTTAGAGCAGCCGACGCGATGCCGTAAGCCTTTGCTGTCTTCGCGCCGCCTGTCACAATCGTATTGAAGTTTCCGTCTGTAGTGCCGTCCCACGGGCTTGATGAGGTCGCACGCGGTATATTCGAACTTGCATTGTCTGCATAGAAATAACCGGCAGCGGCACTCAGTCCTCCACCGGAATATTGCCCGGCCAGCGCCCACGTTTGCCCCGATCCGGATTGCCCCGCCACTCCGCCAAAGGCGTACATTGCTTCAAGTCGTGCGCCACCAAGGTTGGGCGATACGTATTTGAGGGAGTTGTTGATGCGGGATCCGTTATCGTTGTTGTCGACATCGCCTGGCGCGGCGAACGTACTTCCCCATGTACCCGTACCCGTCAACGGCTGAATGAGGTCGACCAGCGGATCGTACTGCCGTCCCGCCGTCAGTTTGCCAAACGTGTCGGAACTCATTCCTACGTATGCCTGTCGACCGAACATTCGCCCTCCTTGTCCTAGTTGGCCACTGTTGACGTTGAAGCCATTCTCTAACTGGAATACGGCCTTGAGTGAGTTACCGAGGTCTTCGCTGCCACGGAGTCCAAATCGATCCCCTTGGATGTTGCCCGCGTACATGCCGAGCTTGTTGTCGTTGGATCCTGACGAATTCGCAACGTTGTGAACGTATTGAATCGATTCGTCAATAATTCCGTAGAGAACAACCGAACTTTGAGCGTGGGTGGATCCAACCACTCCCGCGAGTAGAACTGGGATTGCTCGTCTAGCATTCCTTGTCATCGCATTCTCCAAGTCTTGTAGATTAAAACGTATAACTAATTAAGGATAACTATCTGGTTCGCCACAGATACGGAGTGAAGTTCGATGGAAGAATATACGGCTTTGTCGTCTGGATGTTACTGACCGCATGACACCGCTAGTCTTGTCAGATTGCCTGTCTTGCGTTGTGGCCACTTCCAAAGAAAAAAAGTATCGCGCAAAAGCTAAGTAGGCTTGCCGCGATAACGTAGAACGTGGGAGCAAGGCTGTTGCCGCTCCACGCGATGAGCGCGGTGGCGATGAATGGCGCGAATCCCCCAAAAATGCATACCGCAAGGTTATAAGCGAGAGACAGTCCAGTGGACCTTACTTCCGTAGGAAACAATTCGCTAAGCAGCGTCGGAGCTGGTCCTGTGTACATTGCGGTTAGCGTCCCGAATATTAGTTGCACGGCAATCAGTGACGGCAAAGTAGGTCTGGATGTGATCCAGAGAAATAGCGGATAGGTGAAGAGGATCATGGCCGAGACGGCGATCAGCATGGGTAACTGGCGGCCGACGTGGTCGGACAGGCTCCCAAAGAATGGCGCTAATACCAACACCGCGACGAGTCCAACGCTATTTGCGAGTAACGCCTGGAATTGTGAAAGATGAAGCTGCCTGACTGCATATGTTGGCATGTACACGAGGAAGCAATAGGTAAAGACGGTCCAGGCGATCGTGATCGTCAATCCGACGAACACCCCCTTGCGATGCCGATGGATTGTCTCGAATACAGGATTGTCGGGACGCAAATTCCGCTCAAGGAAAGACGGCGACTCTTGCATGCTTCGACGGATCCAGAAACCCGTCGGCCCGATAATCAACCCTAGAATGAAGGGGATTCTCCATCCCCACGCGTTAAGTTGATCCGTCGAGAGGAGGCCAGTCAGAATCGCACCGATGAGGGAACCGAGTAACAAGGCCGCAGCCTGACTCGCCTGTTGCCACGCACCGTAGAACCCGCGCTGATCCCTCGGCGCGTACTCGACCAGAAGCGCGGTTGACCCTCCAACCTCGCCTCCGGCAGAGAACCCTTGAATTAGCCGCGCGAGCACTATGATCAGCGGTGCCGCGATCCCAGCGGTAGCATAGGTTGGTGCAAAGCCGACCATTGCGGTGCCGGCCGCCATTAGCATGATGGTAATTACCAGACCTGCCTTGCGTCCTCGTCTGTCCGAATAGCTTCCGAGTACAAGCGCACCGATGGGGCGCATGACAAACCCAACGCCAAACGTTCCGACGGTTAGCAATATCGATGTGAGATCGTTGCCCGTCGGGAAGAACAGATGGGAGATGGTTAGAGAGAAAAAACCGTAGACAGCAAAGTCATACCATTCGAGAATGTTTCCGACGGTTGCACCAAAAGCCGCACGATGTATATCCTTACGGACAGGTAACTCGCCGGTCGGTTCTCTACTGACGGTCCAATTTCGCATGATATGTACTCCGTATTAAAATGATAAGTTAAAGGATCGAAATTGGATCGAGGCACATTGGAAAGAGTGGATATCGAACCCCGGCCGCCGTGCCCAATGTTTATGCCTGAAGGCTAAGGATCAAAAAAAAACTGGTCTTGGAAAATATTGACGTCGCTGTTTCGCTTGCCAGGCCGGCACGGCCATATCGTCGGAAAGACTGCTGCCTGAAGTAGGGCAACTGGGCGGGGGAGGTTGCCGTGCGGATGGGCGGAGAGGAGTCGAGAATAGACCTACATAACCCATCTGGGAATGGTGCTGGTCCCTACGCGATTCGGTGGGATTGGCTGCGAGCGCTCAGACGTGGTCGATGCGGGGAGGAATCCGAGCCGACGTGCGTCCAATCTAGCATTCTGATCGGCCGGCTTTCCCGACTGGGTCACCTGGATGCAATGTGACTTCCACCTTTCTGGTAGGTGCGTGGGGTCATACCATAGGTGTGACGAAATGCATTCGCGAAGTGACTCTGATCAAAAAAGCCTGTCTCGAGCGCAGCATTACCAGCTGAAACTCCTTGGTCGAGCAGCGCCTTGCCCTTCGCGACGCGACGCTGCAGCACGTATGCGTGCGGTGGACAGCCGAAATGTGATTTGAAAAGGCGAAGCAAATGAAACCGTCCGACGCCGACGACTTCGGCTAGCGAGTCCAGCGAGAGATCTCGGGCCAAATCCTCGTTAATCAACTCGATTGCGGGGCGCAGACGTTGGGTGTCGGTCAGGCCCGACCCGGTTTTCTTCCCATCACGGCCATCAATGTGCCGACGGAGCAGGTCGGTAATGATCAAATACAGTTGAGTCTCCGCCTCGAGCCGGGAAACCTCGCCGGTATCTACCAGGTAGGCCTTCCTGTGCGCGTCTACGAGGCGGATCGCCAGGTTCTCGTCAAGCAGGACGGGCTCACGGAACGCTGGCGTGCTTTGCGCAGAATCGTTCCCCATTAATTCCGCGTGAATCCGGCGTATGAGTTCTTCGGACGGGTAAATCATGCGATAGCTCCAGCCCTCTTCGACGGGCTCGCCATCGTGAATTTCTCCGGGATTGATGGAAATTATGCCTCCCGGGCCCACAACGTGACTTCCGCCTTGGCAATAGAAACGTTCTGCACCGCGAGTCACCACACCCAGTGCATAGCCCGGATGCCAGTGACGTGCGAAACGTTGTCCCGAGAAGTCCGCCGCCAGCATCTCCAGGCCGCCGAGAATGTTCGATCGCCAATAGTTCACCACATTACGGCTTTGGCCATGTGGCTGCACGTCAATTTCTTCCAAGACCGTCTCCTATTGGCGACCTACTCTTGTCTCGCCTACCACTCAAATATATATCCGAGCATGAACATCCTACCTGAAATCAAATCCCATCACGATGACCTGATCGCCTGGAGACACGATATTCACTCGCATCCTGAAATGGCTTTCAAAGAGCAACGTACATCGGACATCGTTGCGAAGAAGCTCGCTGAATTCGGGCTCGAAGTGCACCGTGGACTCGCCGGCACCGGCGTCGTGGGAACCCTGCGGGCGGGCTCCTCGCACCGTGCCATTGCGCTGCGGTCTGACATGGACGCGCTGCCCATTCAGGAAAAAAACACATTCTCACATGCTTCGCGCAACCCCGGAGTGATGCATGCGTGCGGACACGACGGGCACGCCGCGATGCTGCTTGGGGCGGCCCGATATCTCGCTGGAACACGTAACTTCGACGGTACCGTACATTTCGTCTTTCAGCCTGCTGAGGAAAATGAGGGCGGTGGTCGTGTCATGGTTGAAGAGGGCCTGTTTGAAAAGTTCCCGGTTGAAGCCGTATACGGAATGCACAACTGGCCCGGCCTGCCCGTGGGCGAATTCGCGGTCCGATCAGGACCCATGATGGCAGCCGTGGACCTGTTCGAAATCGCCGTGACCGGTCGTGGCGCACACGCGGCAATGCCACATCTCGGGGACGATCCGATCGTTGCAGCGGGCGCTCTGATTACCGCCGCCCAGACGATCGTAAGCAGGACTGCTGATCCGGTCGACGCCGTAGTCTTCAGCTTTACCAAGCTTGACGCAGGGACGACTTGGAACATTGTTCCCGAAACCGTGACGTTGCGTGGGACGGTCCGCTACTTCAAGCCTGAAGTGAAACCGCTTGTGGAAAAGACACTGCTACGGATCGCCGAAGGAATTGCGGTGGCTCATGGGGTGAATGTCAAGGTGGAATATGACCATCGCTGCCCGCCCACAGTCAACGCTTCTGAACCAGTGGAGCATGCGGCCGTTGCGGCAGCTTCTGTGGTAGGAGCAGACAAGGTACATCGCAATCTTGCGCCAAGCATGGGCTGTGAGGACTTCGCATTCATGCTTCAGGCTAAAACGGGCGCCTATGTCTGGATCGGAAATGGTCCCGGGACAGGAGGCTGTACGCTCCACAATTCTCATTACGATTTTAACGACGAAATACTTCCGATCGGCGCCAGCTATTGGAGCAAACTCGTCGAAACCCGTCTTGCCCCGAGTCGCATTCGTGCCGCTTAAGGACTATCGCCAGATGGATGAAAGAAATTCCCCTGCCGCTCGCGGACCGGCTTGCCTGACATCGTCACGGTGCGGCCGTGTGATGGTCGATGGCATATCCACCATCATGCTCGGTTCCAACAACTACCTTGGTCTTGCGTCGCATCCCAAGGTCGTTGAAAGTGCAAAAACCGCTCTTGATACCTATGGCGCCGGCGTAGCGGTGAACCCGTCATTTCTGACCACGTCGGTGCACCGGGAACTCGGAGATTTGCTGACCGAGTTCATGGGTGTTGAGGCTGCGTTGCTCTTTGCTTCCTGCTCAGCAGCGAATCACGGATTGCTGGCCACGCTCGTGGGCGCGGGCGACACCATTTTCAGTGACGCAATGAATCACGCCAGCATCATTGACGGATGCCGCCTGAGCCGGGCCCGGACAAGGGTCTACAAGACATGTGATCTCGACAGTCTTGGATCTGAGCTTGCAGCGTCGGATAGCAATGGGCAACGCCTCATCGTTACCGATGGCGTGTTCAGCATGGAAGGAACGCTGGCGCCCCTTCGGGACATCATTGCCCTCGCGCGACGCCATGGCGCTATCGTTGCAGTCGACGAAAGTCATGCCGCAGGAGTCGTCGGGTCAAAGGGAGCGGGGACGGCATCGGCACTCGGCCTAACGCCTTCGGAGCGCGAGTCGCTCATCTATACCGGCACTTTGTCCAAGGCGTTCGGTGGCGCCGGCGGCGGCTACGTGGCGGGTCCACGTGCGGTGATCGATGAACTGGCGCGACGGGGCCGGGCGTTCATTTTCACGACTGGAATGAGTCCAGCCGTTGCAGCAGCAGCAAAGACCGCAATTGAGATTCATCTCAGGGAGCCCGAGCATCATCAGAGACTATGGGAAAACACCGGACGTCTGCGAAACGGACTTGAAAAGATTGGCCTGCAAGTCGCGTTCGGTGATAGTCCAATCACGCCGATTCTGATTGGAGACGAAGAACTGGCAGTTCGATTCTCCGAGGATCTACGGGCTGATGGAGTCTTTATACCGTCGATGACCTACCCGATTGTCGCTCATGGGGATGCGCGCCTTCGGGCCCAGCCAAGCGCCGCTCTGACGTCCCAGGACATGGATGACGCACTTGGCACACTTGAAGAGATTGGAGCTTTCCTAGGGGTATCCAAATGCCGGTAATTGAACGGATCGCAACGTTTAAAGATGACATGATCGAGTGGCGACGCGACATCCACGCGCATCCTGAGTTGGCATTCAAGGAAGCGAGAACCGCAGATTTTGTCTCAGGCAAGCTGACCGAATTCGGCATCGAGGTAGATCGTGGATTGGCCGGAACCGGCGTAGTCGGCACGCTAAAGGCGGGAGCGGGCGCCGCGCGCTCAGTAGCACTGCGCGCCGACATGGACGCGCTTCCGATTCACGAACAAAACAATTTCGCTCATGCTTCCTGTCATCCCGGGGTCATGCATGCGTGCGGCCACGATGGCCATACAGTCATGCTGCTTGGCGCTGCTCAACACCTTGCGGCAACACGCAATTTCAGCGGAACGGTTTATTTCGTGTTCCAGCCCGCCGAAGAGAACGAGGGGGGCGGAAGAGTGATGGTCGAGGAAGGATTATTCCGGAAGTTTCCGGCCGACGCGGTCTACGGCATGCACAATTGGCCGGGGCTTCCTTCCGGAGAGATCGCGGTGCAACCGGGCCCTATGATGGCGTCCTTTGACGTCTTCTCGATCGATATTCACGGAAGGGGCGGCCATGCAGGCATGCCGCATCGCGCTCGCGACGTAGTCATCGCAGCTGCCCGATTGGTCGACGCGCTGCAGACTGTCGTTTCGCGCCGTATCGATCCGGTGGACCCCGCAGTGCTGAGCATAACGCAGGTGGAGGCAGGGACCACGTGGAACGTCCTGCCGGATAACGCCCGTGTACGCGGTACAGTCAGGGCAATGAGTGTGGATGTCCAGGATCGCGTCGAGCAGGCCATGCGAGATATTGCCGCGGGCGTCGGTGCGGCCTTCGATGTGACCATCAGCGTTCACTACGAACGCCGAGTTCCGCCCACCGTCAATTCGGCCGAGGCTGCGCACTTCGCCGCGGCCTCGGCGGCAAAGGTTGTGGGTGAGGGTCATGTTCACACGAATATCGCACCAAGCATGGCGGCGGAGGACTTCGCCTACATGCTCAATTCGAAACCGGGAGCCTATGCCTGGATAGGTTGTGGCGTCGACCACGCCGCTCTACATAGTCCGCACTATGACTTTGAAGACGATATTTTGACCATCGGTGCGAGCTTCTTCGCGACGCTCGCAGAGCAGGCTTGTCCTCTGCAAAGTTTTGAACGGATATGATTCTCAGGAGAACGTGTATGTCGCAAAAGAGCGAGAAGGGCAAGCAGGTATCCATCACACGAGCTTCGGGGCGCCCTGTGTATTGGGTAGGCGGAGACCGTTACACGTTTGTCGCCTCAACGGAAGAGACCGACGGCAAGTTTGCCGTCTACGAGAACATTATCCCGCCGACGCACGGCGCCGCCACGCACGTGCATTCGCGGGAGTGTGAGTCTTTTATCATGCAGTCGGGCAAGCTTCGCGTTCAGGTCGGCGAACAGTCCCATTATCTTGAGCAGGGTGACTTCATCCACTTCCCGCCCGGATTGGCCTATAGTTTCGTCAACGAGGGGGAGGAAGCCGTCCGAATGCTGGTGGTGCTCGTTCCATCGGGTCTCGAACGGTTTCTCGCCGAGGTGGGCTCGCCGGAAGCCAGCGCACAAGACGTTCAGGTGCCTACTTCCGAAGACATTACCCGCATGATTGATGGAGCAAAGAGTTACGGCATCACCTATCTGGATCGGCCTCATACATCCGAGTAATGTGCCATTTGCCCGCCGTTGAAGAAGAGGAAGTCTTGCTAAACCGTCAACAACTCGAGACGTTTGCCACGGTTGTACAGCATCAGCATTTTCGGCGGGCGGCGGTTGCCTTGAATATTTTCGCTCGGTGCAGCCTCGTAGCGGATAAAGATGCTGGAGGAATCCGCCGACGCTGCGTTGATATTTTCTGTCAACGGTTGCCTGAGGCGCTCCAGTAACACGCCGAAATCTTGCTCGCCTTCGGCGAATTTAGGATATCGACAGTTATGTCCCAATCCCCAGTGTAAGACATAACGCGCTTAAACTGGTGCATTCGTGTAGCCAGAGCTGAAGAAGATAGTCATCGAGCGAGGCGTCTGCGGGAGAGCTTCAAACTACGCTCTGCGCCCGAGTTCTTCAGCTCGACCTTGAACATTGCCGGTCGAAGTGCGATTCGACTGCCGAGCGTCAAGATGATTGGATTTCCTAGAATGTCGTTCTCTCGTCGATGGTCTCAAACACGGGCGATGCTTGGGGTGAATCCTCAGCTTGGGGAGCGACTTATGCACGGAGTAGCTCAAGTTTCAAGCCAGCAGTCGCCGTGGTTTCATTTAACTTTGCCGCAATTGCATTCGTTGCCACGATCGGCTCGTCTGATTGTCGCTGAGTGACTGCGCTGACATCTCGACCGATAATCGCGCAGAACAGACCTGATCCCGGGGCGGCAGCACAACAAACTGCAGCGGTACACGTCAGCCTGACGGTTGCTGTGTCCTAGAATCCCATCGGCTTTTCCAAGAAGTGCATTCGCATCTTATTTGCGTCGGTCAGCCGCGATAGCTGGCGCGGTCAATGTCTACGCGGCGGTGCCCCGTAAATCCCTGATGTGTTGATAGACCGTTGCGCGCCCCATACCCAGCACGTTCGTATTTCTGCTGGGCGCCGAAACGACAGCCGCAATTCGGCGGAATAGGATGTCCGCGTTACATCCGAAGGCGGTCTGAACGCAAGCGAGCAGACAACCCGACGCAGCTTGGACCGAAAGACAAAACCCAACTAATCCAATTGTCGGGTGCACATCACATTTAACCCAACAGCGCGTGTAGTTGGCTTCGACTATCGCCATCTCGACCTGAACCCCTTAAAGCCGGGCGGTCCGCGCTTACTCTTGGCTATAGCTTGGGCCTTCCTTTACCAGCTTGTCGAAAGCAGCGTCGCTATCGGGTGTCGGGAGAAGTCGGCCCAAGAAATTCTTCCAGCGGAACCGACGTCTTGTTATAGCCGCCCGCATCCCGTACTGCCGTAGATAGACTGCGAAACTCGTCAGCGTCCAATTCCCAGATATGCTGGCACATTTCGTCGGACGGCACCCGCTGACCACGGGTGTCACAGGGATAGGCCCAGCGATTGTTTTCCATGGTGAGCCAGCAGTCGGTCTCAGACAGCGCCGACAGGTTGAGAGCGACCTGTAGATTTTTGTCTTGGCGGGTATCTCGCGCATACCGTGGGTCAGCTGGGTGGGTCTAAGACAGTCGATTGCAGAAGTTTTCATGCATCCCTCCGCGCTGCTTGCTTCGTCTGCCCCACGCGCCGTCGCTAAGGTACCCGGGATGAGTTATCGCAGACAGGAGCCTTCTCCCGGCGAGGGGAGCCTGCGGCGCCTTGCGGCGGGCACGCGCTCCCACGGCATCGATAACTAGCGCGCCTCTGTCCCTTGCAGTTCGCTATGCTTGTGAGAATGAGTTGCCGCGTACTTTAATTCATAATGCACCCCTTTCCCCCGGCGAGTGGGCGGAAAATGCTCGCTCTCGACGCAGGTAACTTCGAAGGTGTCCTTGCCGTCCTCGTGAACGACCGCATAGATGCCAGAAGTCTTCACGATTTCACCGGGTTTATGCGAATTCTCAGCCATGTCGAGTCTCCAGTAATGCGGTAAGAGCCAAATGCCGCTCTTCATTGAGACTGTGACGGTTTCGACAGGTGGTGACGGATACTGGGGTTGATATCCTTGAGTCACACGAGTCGAGCCTTTGACAGCTCGACCGCGACACCTGCGCTAGTGAGTTGAGCGAGATTGTTTAAAGGGCCGAGAAAACTCTGAACTTACCCGCGCTGGCAAGCGACAGAGTGCGCCCGAAAACTAGCCTACTGCCGTAGACGCGGAATGTTAATTCCAGCGGCCTTCAACGCAGCATCAATCGTCATCAACTCCTGGCCAAAATCAAGTGCCCATTCTTCGCCGTCGCATCGGACGGTCATGCCGTTGTGCATCGAAATAAGATGACGCGCCTTATACAGGGCATCAACAAGCTTCGATTCGCGTTCGGCCTCCCGAACCCATTCATCTGCTCTCATGGTGGAACCTCCTCTGAGCAATGGAAGCAGGACATGAGGCCGAGCGATAGATGACGCACGGCCGTCGTTTCTCAAATAAAAGTGACAGTTCACGCCTACGAATTTGCGTGTACGATACTGTATAAATATACAGGTTTTTTGACGCCCCATGTCCAGCGCTACCGTCACGGCCGAAGAGATACACCCGTCCTTGTGGCGTGCGTCCCAGCTCGCGCGTGGCCGTGGGCGGGTCGTTGAGACCGGCTATCCCGTGCTGTCCGCCGAGCTTCCCGGTGGGGGGTGGCCGGTCGGTGCCCTTGTCGACCTGATGCTGCAGCAAGCCGGCGTGGGCGAATTGCGGCTGCTGCGGCCGGCGCTGAGTGCCGCGGGCAATCGGCCTGTCGCCTTCGTTCAGCCGCCGCATACCCCGGACGGACTCGGACTCAGCTACATCGGGCTTCCCATTGACCAGGTATTGCGGGTGAAAGCGCAGAAGACCGCCGATGCGCTCTGGTCGGCGGAGCAGATTCTGCGGGCAGGCAGTTGCGGTGCGCTCATCTTCTGGGCGCAATATGCGCAGGCCTCATCGCTGCGCCGCCTGCATTTGGCGGCGCAGTCATCCGAAACACTCTTCGTGATGGTCAGGCCTCTGGCAGCGGCACAGGATTCATCGCCCGCCGTGTTGCGGCTCGCTTTAAGACCATCGGCCGACGGTTTGACCGTCGACATCGTGAAACGACGAGGGCCAGCACGCGCAGAGCCTCTGTCGATTCCCCTTCAACCCACACCTGTATTGCTTTCCCGACATGCGCGTCTTTCTCGCCGTCCACTTGCCGAAGTTGCCGCTCGAGGTGTTTCGACCGAAGTGGTCGTCTGAGCCTGCCCACGGAAGTGCAGTCCTGGAGAAAGACAAAGTGGTCATTACCGACAGCACGGCACGTGCAGCAGGCGTGCGCCTCGGAATGAAGCGCGGTGGCGTGCTGACACTGTCGCCGGAAACGGAGATGCATGAACGCGACGCCGCCAGGGAGGCGGCGGCACAGCGCGAGGTGGGTATCGCCCTGATGCGCTTTTCACCTGAGGTCGCATTGCTTGACGAAGCGACGGTCGTGGTGGAGGTCGGCGCGAGTCTGCGTCTCTTTGGCGGGTTGCTCGCGTTGTGCCGGGAAGCGAAGACTGTTCTCGGAACACTTGGGCTTACCGCGCGCATCAGCGCTGCGCCGACCGGCCAGGGTGCATGGCTACTTGCAAAGTTCGGGAACCGCCGCGCGCTCAAGCTCTCATCGCTCGAGCAACGACTGGCCGCACTACCGATGATGGCCGTTCCAGAAGTTCGTCCGTTCGGAGACTGGTTCTCCGGACTTGGCTGCGAGACCATCGCTGACATCAGGCGTTTGCCACGCGCCGGCTTGCAGCGTCGATGTGGTGAACATCTGCTCGACTCGCTCGACCGTGCATTTGGCACCGCGCCCGAAATCTTTGATTGGCTAGAATTGCCACCGACTTTTTCCGCACGTATCGAAATGCCTGACCGCCTTGAGGATGCGGACGGCGCAGCCTTCGGTGCCCATCGACTCATTGTGCAACTGTGCGGCTGGCTTTGCGCCAAGCAGTTGGCGGTCACGGCTATAAGGCTGCTGCTCGAACATGAACGTGGGCGCGACGCTGTGGAGCCGACGGCCATCGACATCGCATTGGGCGAGCCGACATGGAAGGAGGAGCATCTCGTCAGGCTACTGAAGGAGCGGTTGCACCGGATTGAGCTGTCTGCTCCGGTAATCGCGCTGCGGCTCGATGCGTCAAAAGTGGAGTCTGCGGCGCCGGCTTCCGACACGCTGTTCCCGGAACCGGGAGGTTCAAAGGAAGACCACGCACGTCTTCTTGAGCTGCTCGTTGCGCGGCTCGGCGAAGACAACGTTCTGCGTCCCGCGCCGAGCGCTGACCATCGCCCGGAGGTCGCCAACCGCTGGGTGCCGGTGACGCTCAGGTCGAAGCAGGAACCACTTCCGCTCGGTCTGCCAAGACCCACCTGGATGCTGGACAGTCCGGTGCGGCTGCTTATGCGTCAGCATCGTCCCTTCTATGGGTCTCCGCTGCGGATGGTGTCGCCCGGTGAACGTATCGAAGCTGGCTGGTTCGATGGCGAACTCGCAACGCGCGACTATTTCGTGGCGCAGGCGGACGACCAGAGCTGCTACTGGATATACCGCGAGCGTGTCAGCAGCCGCGACGCGGAGGAAGAGCAGCGGTGGTTCCTTCACGGATTGTTCGGCTGATGCACCATGGACACAACGTTCAACGTGCTGCCGGCATACGCCGAGCTTTTCTGCCTCTCGAATTTCAGCTTCCTGCATGGCGCTTCCCATGCCGAGGAACTGTCTGAGCGCGCGGCACAGCTGGGCTATTCAGCACTCGCGGTCACGGACGAATGTTCGCTGGCTGGTGTTGTGCGCGCGCATGTCGCGGCGAAGGAAGCAAAGCTGCCGTTTATCGTCGGTTCGTTTTTCCGACTGGTCAATGCCGATGGCTCGCCTGCATTCGGAATTATCCTGCTTGCCAAAAACCGCGAGGGGTACGGCAACCTGTCCGAGCTGATTACGCTTGCCCGTACCCGGGCCGCCAAGGGCGAATATCGCCTGACGCCACAGGACCTCTCGCGCCCCGAGAAGGAATACCGGCACCTTCGCGGGATGCCGGACTGCCTCGCCATTCTTGTGCCGGATTTACCGGCCAACGAGGATGTCCTCGCTGCACAGGTCGAGTGGCTCGACGACACATTTACTGGCCGCGCCTGGGTAGGGTTGGTACTTCACCAGCGCGCCATGGATGACATTCACCGTGGCTCGGTCGAATTCATCGCGCGTAGTCAGGACGTCCCCGTGGTGGCGCTGGGGCATGTCGTCATGCACGTTCGCTCGCGCAAGCCCCTTCAGGATACGATGACCGCCATCCGGGTCGGCAGGCCGGTACACGAATGTGGCTACGACCTCGCGCCAAACGCCGAGCAGCATCTGCGTTCGCGGCTCCGGCTTGCAAACCTGTATCCCGCCGAAGCACTCGCAGCGACCGTCGATATTGCGAGCCGCTGCACGTTCTCGCTCGACGAGCTGCGCTATGAATATCCGGACGAACTGGTACCCGCGGGCATCACCCCAAAAGCCTATCTTCGGCAGGAAACGTACATCGGCGCGCAGCGACGCTTTCCGTCTGGCATTCCGCACAACGTACAGGGGCAGATTGAGCACGAGCTTGAGCTCATAGCCGACCTACAGTACGAGCCGTACTTTCTCACTGTGTACGACATCGTTCGCTTCGCACGCAGTCAGCATATCCTTTGTCAGGGTCGTGGTTCGGCCGCCAATTCGGCAGTCTGTTATTGCCTGGGTGTTACCGAGGTCGACCCCGCGCGCGGCAACATGCTGTTCGAGCGGTTCATCAGCAAGGAGCGCGGTGAGCCGCCGGACATTGACGTCGACTTCGAACATCAGCGGCGCGAAGAGGTGATTCAATATATCTACCGCAAGTACGGTCGCGACCGCGCAGCAATTGCCGCAGCAGTCTCAACATACCGGCCCCGCGGAGCGCTCCGGGAAACCGGCAAAGCGCTCGGAGTCGACCCGCAGATAGTCGACCTGGTCGCCAAATCGCATCATTGGTTCGATAACAGCCAGGATTTGCTCAAACGCTTCGCCGAGTCTGGGCTCGACCCGGAGAAGCCGCTTATCCAGGCGTGGGCGCGACTCGCATCCCAGCTCCTTGGCTTCCCGCGTCATTTGTCGCAGCACTCCGGCGGCTTTGTTATCAGTCGCGGCAAGCTCACGCGACTCGTACCAGTCGAAAACGCTGCGATGCAAGACCGGTCCGTTATCGAATGGGACAAGGACGACCTCGAGGCGCTCGGCCTGCTCAAAATCGACGTGCTAGCTCTCGGCATGCTTTCGGCTATCCGTCGAGTGCTGGACATCGTGTCGGAGCAGCGCGGCGAGCGATTCGAAATGCAGGACATCCCCGCAGAAGACTCGCAGACATACGAGATGATTTCAGCTGCGGATACTGTCGGCGTTTTTCAGATTGAATCGCGTGCCCAGATGTCGATGTTGCCGCGGATGCAACCTCGTACGTTTTACGACCTCGTCATCGAAGTCGCCATTGTCCGGCCCGGTCCGATTCAGGGTGGCGCTGTGCATCCCTATCTGCAGCGCCGGCAGGGTTTCGAGCCAGTCACATACCCGAGTGATGCACTCAAAACCGCATTAGGCCGCACACTTGGCGTGCCGATTTTTCAGGAACAAGTGATGCAAGTGGCCATCCTGGCTGCGGGATTCACCGCCGGCGAGGCCGACCAGTTGAGGCGCGCGATGGCCGCGTGGAAACGTAAAGGTGGACTTGAGAAATATTATGACCGTATCGTCAACGGAATGCTCGAACGCGGTTACGACCAGGCATTCGCTGAAGGCATATTTGAGCAAATCAAAGGGTTTGGTGAGTACGGCTTCCCGGAAAGCCATGCTGCCAGTTTCGCGCTGCTGGTGTATGCAAGCAGCTGGCTGAAGTGCCACGAGCCCGAGGCGTTTCTTGCCGCGATGCTCAACAGTCAGCCCATGGGCTTCTATTCACCATCACAGCTCGTGCAGGATGCACAGCGACACGGAGTTAAGGTCCTGCCAGTTGATGTGACCGTGAGCGGTTGGGACTCAGTGTTCATGCAAATCCCAAACTCCGAGCGGCCGGCCGTGCGTCTCGGACTATCGTTAGTGCGCGGCATGAAGGACGGTGCCGCAGAACGCATTGAGAATGCGCGGGCGGTTCGACCGTTCGTAAGCGTGAAGGACCTCGCTCGCCGAGCGCAGCTTGACCGCAAAGACCTTCACGTCCTCGCGGACGCCAACGCACTGGCTTCGCTTGCCGGCAATCGTCGAGAGGCGCTATGGCAGTCTGTTGCCGCTGTGCCCGACAGGGACATGCTCGCCGTTGCGGCGGTTGAGGACGAGACGCCCGAGCTTGGGGCACCGACAGAAGCGCACGACATCGTGTCCGACTATCGGTCGATTGGTCTGACGCTCGGTCGACATCCGCTTGAATTACTACGGCCGCAGTTGCTTGCAAACCGCCTCATGCCAGCATCAACGCTGCGCACATATCGCGACGGGCGGCTCGCCCGAGGCTGCGGGCTTGTTACCGTGCGTCAGCGTCCGGGCACAGCAAAGGGCGTGCTTTTCGTGACGCTGGAAGACGAGACAGGCAATGTGAATGTAATCATCTGGCCGAGCCTCTTTGAGAAACAGCGCAAAGAGGCGCTGGGCGCATCTCTACTTGCGGTGTACGGAACCTGGCAGTGTCAAGGAGAGGTTCGACATCTGGTCGCCCAGCGGCTCGTTGACATGTCGCATCTGCTTGGTGGCTTGATTACTGCGAGCCGGAACTTCTGCTGACCGCCGACACCGGGCACTTTTTCTAGCAACATCGGCATTTGCGCTAAGCGCTGCCCATTCGCCTGCAAGAATCCTCGAGCCTTCATTTCATTGAATTTGGCACACAAGGCTGCCGGCGAATGCTCTGAGCCATTCAACACTCCGAGGGACCGACATGACGGACAAGCCGGGCGCGAGAGCTGTAAAAGGCGGCGGCGAAACAGACAAGTTCGATGGGGCATGTAACGACGTTCGGCAGACGACCGGTGCCCGGTTCGCTGCGGTCGTTGTCATCGGTGGCGAAGGGCGCTCAGGATACTACGTCGTAGGACTACTCAATGCGCAAGCTTTGCTGCCTGACGTCCGGGAACAGATAGCGTCAACTTTGCGTGGGCAGCTTTTCAAAAAAACTGCCATGGGAGCAACGCATGGGAGCACCGAAGACAATAGCAGTCGCCGGACCCGTCAACTCCCTGGTTTTCTCCTCCCTATTGGTCATGTATTCTGAGAAAGCATCTTGAACGGTCGCGTGAGAAGCATCCAGTTTCTGTAAGGATGCTTTAAAGCGGTTCCAGGAAAGCGGTCAATCTTGTGCAGGCTTTAGTGGATAGGCAAAATGGCATATCCCCGACTGCAACGCTCAAAGGCCGGAGGTCAGCACATGGGCAACGATGAACAAAACTCGGCCGCTGAACGGTTCGATGCTGCCCGTGTAATCGCTGTGGATTGTTCGCGGGCTGTGGCCGGATGCGTTGACATGATTGACGCTCCCGGTGCCGTAAGGGACAAGCTTTACGCAATGCGCAACGCATTGCAGAGACTTCATACGACTGCGGCTACCGCATTCGAAAAATCGTCCCGGAGAATACAACATGGAACTAGCGCTGTTCAGTAACCGATGGAAAAGAACACCTACGCGAAGCTTGTAAAGCAACTGGCCGTACTCGATAGCGAAATAGAACGCGTCCGTCGCGGCGAACGAAGGGGAGTGATAGAAGAGATTCGCTCGCAGATGCGAGAGTACGGCATCACGCCAAGCGAGCTCGTTGGACGTAAGCGTGGGCGCCCTCCTGCTCCGACGCGATACCTGAATCCAGAGACGGGTCAGACATGGACCGGCCGAGGACCTCGCCCCCAGTGGCTCAAAGGGAAGAACTCGAAAAAGTTCCTTGTCGTGCGGCCGGAGCAGCAACACTCCGCTGCTGAAGAAAACGAATAGGCTAATCCTAACTGGTTCGTACCGGCATCAACGCTGCGCGCATATGGCGACGGCTTGCTCGTCCGAGAATGCGGCGGCTGGGTATTTTTCATTCATAGAAGCAAACGGTCGTATGACTACGTAGTTCCGCCGCGCCTTTGCTCTCGATGGGTTGCCTGTTCTGCCAAAAGTCGTCGCATTGTGGGCAGTAAAATTTGCCCATCTACGGGCTTGCGAAGGAAGCCGTCGTAGCTGACGAAAGCCGGTGGGCTGGGCTCCCCGCAACCAGTACGAAAACTACGTCAGCTAGGCCGAGGAGAGCCCGCAATTGGTGACAGATTTCGCTCCTCGACATCACCTGAATGTGCGCCAGTCGGCGACACGATACCTACGGGGGATTCGACGAACATTGCAATACTGACTTGCCGTTGTTCGCGCTCCCAGGCCCAAACCCATCCGCGGCACAGCTGGCACTCCATCCGGCCAAAGCTTCCTCATCATCGTCTACCAGCAATACGCTTGTTATACCCAGTTGTCCAAGCCGCCACATGATTGCTTGGCAATCTGATGCTGCCCAAAGTTCACACGAAACCTCGTCGAACCCGCACGCCAGTCGAGTCGTCTCGCACAGTGGGTATCATTGGAAGACCAAACGGAGGCAGTGATGTGCTACTCGGCCCAGATTCAAGCTGACTATCGCAAGTTTGTACGGATGTTTGGCGCGACGATGGATATCCACGAGTTCGCCCGCCTTTTCTTTGAGCGTGCCGAGGGTGTCAGCAAAGCGAAAATTCCAAAAGCAATGGAAGCTGCATTCGCGTCGCCGCAGAATGACGCCGAAAGGGAAATCAAGACCCTTATCGACCGGTTTAACGCCGAGCAGAGCACGAAGCTCGAACAGGAGCTTTTCAAGCAGAAAAAGCGGCTGGCGGACGCTGAGCGAACACTGCTTACAAAGACGACCAAGGCAGCCACTGAAGACAGGCGAATCGCGAGCGACAAGATTGACGCGACCATGCGACGACTTGCAGGCCTTGAGCGCATCGACCTCAAGCCGCGTGACTCTCGTATCTTTCCTGGCAGCTATGCGCCTGTGATGGTCATGGAGAATGGCCAGCGCGTCGTGAAGCCCATGCGATATCAGTGCCGTGTTGCTGGTAAGCCAGCGTCATATGACGTCAAATATCCAGGCACCTACAATGCGCGGCGCGACAATCTCGAGGGTTTCTGGAAACCCTGCTTTGGCTACACCCACGGAATAATGCTGGTTGATGTTTTCTATGAAAATGTGAGCAAGGCCAAATTTGAAGGCACGCTTTCTGAGACGCACGCCCGGGACGAAAACGTCGTTCTCGAATTCCGACCTAGAAACGGCGAACTGATGCATGTGGCGTGTCTATGGTCTCGTTGGACCGCGCCGGGCGAGCCGGACCTGTTGTCCTTTGCTGCCATCACAGATGAGCCTCCACCGGAAGTCGCAGCGGCGGGGCACGACCGCTGCATTATTCCTATTAAGCCGCGAAACATAGATGCCTGGCTCAATCCGGATGCGTCTAACCTCGCGTCGTTGTGCGCAATTCTTGATGACAGGGACCGCCCATACTACGAGCATCGACTTGCTGCATGAGCACTAATCGCAGTTTGCTTTCGAGGAGCGCGCGAGTGTGTGCATGGCAGGCAAGCTCGTGCCGGGCGGCTCGCGGGAGTCAGGGCCAACAACGGGAATCGACGGGGCGCCAACGAGACGGGCTGCGCTCTTCACCGGCAGCTTCGCTGCGCTTCGCCGTCAGCCGTTGTGCAATGAACAAATCGACTGTTTGCATCAACAGGTCTAAAGGAGCCGGCTTGCGGAGGAACGCAGCCCAGCAGCGTGGCTCATCCGATGGCTCCGGCGTTGCGGACACCATGACGACCGGTATCCCGGCGAAGGACGGCTGACATTTGAGACGGCGGCATAGCTCTGCGCCGTCCATTTCAGGCATTTGCCAGTCAGTGATGACGAGTTGTGGAATACGACGGGCCGCCTTCTGCAATGCGTCGTATCCATTCTCGGCAAGCTCCACGTGATGGCCGCCGCTTTCCAGGGCAAGTTGTAAAGCCCATCGGTTCTCAAGGTCATCGTCTACAAGGAGTATGGTAGACATTTGCACGCCACGCGTCGCAGCATTATCCATATCTGGCGCAAACGCTGTACCTGAAGGGAGCCCACTACGCGACCTAGCATTACCTGGCTGAGAGTGCGCACTTGCCTACACGGCAGCGACGGCAGGATGCCTATGCAAAGACCTGACGAATCGCAACCGCATAGACGCCGGCACGCGGTCGGGTCGGCAGCAGCCCGCCTCCTCTTTTCTTACCCGTTTGGGCACCATGGTTTTCCGCCCGAGCTGTCCGACACTACGACTCGAAGTCGTGTTTCTTCACGGGGGTTTCCCCACGGTCGCGAGGATAGAAGTAAGTGCGTGCATATCGACGGGTTTCGCCAGGTGACGGTCAAAGCCGGCTGCAAGCGCTGCCACGCGGCCCTGCTCCGATACGTCTCCCGTCAGTGCGACGAGCTTCAGATGTATAAGCGCTGGTCGAGTTCGTAGCTCTGCCGCCAAAGCAAATCCATCCACACGGGGCATATTGACGTCGATGAATGCTACGTCGGGGGTAAATTCTTCAAGGGCGGCAAGTGCCTCACCCGCGCTCGTCGCGGTGCGGACAACATGTGCGTCAAGCCCGAGGAGAAGCGCCAGCGACTCCACCGTATCCCTGTCGTCATCTACCACGAGAACGCGGCAGGGCGCCGCGCAAGGTGCCATCCCATGAGGCTGCGTACCGGACAAGTCGGGGCTGCGCGACAGCGGCAGACGAATGGTCACTGTGGTTCCCGAAGACGACTCCCCGCTTTGGACAGCTACGGTGCCACCGTGCGCCTCTACCAGATATTTTACCAGGGCAAGCCCGATTCCGAGGCCGGCTTCCGTCGAAGGAGAGCGGCTACCGCGCTGGTTGAAGAGGTCAAAGATGTGAGGCAACGCTGGCGCGGATATGCCATAGCCTTCGTCGGCGACGGTCATCACCAAGGCAGGCTCAACCGACGTTCCGGAGGGGGGCGCCGGAACGTCTACAGCCGCAGTCAAAGCTATTTGGCTGCCATCTGGTGAATACTTCGCGGCATTGCTCAACAGGTTGACGAGCACTTGGGTCATGCGGCCGGC
Source organism: Paraburkholderia sp. BGA-UO-ETr-F12 (assembly GCF_059567945.1). Lineage (NCBI taxonomy): Bacteria > Pseudomonadati > Pseudomonadota > Betaproteobacteria > Burkholderiales > Burkholderiaceae > Paraburkholderia > Paraburkholderia sp. BGA-UO-ETr-F12. The sequence continues at coordinate 55,255 of NZ_JCAQOZ010000031.1, forward strand.
ATCGACGTAAACCAGCACCGCATCAGACGGCGCCGTGACTTTAAGCATGTGCTTACGCGCCTCCATTTGCGGCCGGACAGCGGCAATTGCGTCATTCAGAATGTCGGCCAGGAGGCTGTTCTCTGGCCTGACCGTGACCTTGCCCTGCCGGATTCTGGACGCGTCGAACAGGTCGTCGACAAGGCGCTGCAACCTGTGGAGCTGACGTTCGGCAATATCAAGCGCCTGCTGCGCCTCTTGTGATTGGAGCTTCAGAGGTCCCAGACTTTTGATGGCGCTGTCGATTGGGGCAATTGGGCTACGCAACTCGTGGCTTAGTGTCGCTATGAATTCGTCCTTACGCGCCTCCGCTTCGCGCAGGGCGGACTGGGCCGTTTCGGCCTGAATGGCCCGACTTTCGGCTAGCGCCTTCATGCGCGCCACATGCATCGTCGCGCCGGTGAAATCTGCGAGGCTAGTGAGCAATCGCAGGTCCTCGGCGTCGAAGCGAACTTCAGGACGTTGCGACATCACCCAGATGGCGCCCCACGCGTCGTCCCTGACAGGAATTGGCACGAGCAACGCCTCGACCACGGGCGGGGACAGCATCTCGATGGATGGAAAGAAGCGCTGTGGCGTTCCGAAAAGCTCCGGTTTACCCATGGCCAGCGTAACGCCGCACAGGCTGTCGTCGAAGGGCCGGTGAGTGTTGAGAAAAGGCACAGCCTGCCCGGCGAGAGCAGCCCACCGGAAGCTGGCAGGCCGGTCGGGCGGCGACTCGAGTACGCTGATGCCTGCGCTGTCTGCACGGCACAGCCGCGCAGCTTCGCGTGCAAGCGTATCAAACATCTCTGTGTCCGACGTGGCCAATGCATGGGCGAGTTCGCCCAACACCTTTGCCTCTGCCTCATAATCCGGATGCCGACTTGGCCTCGAATACAGTTCAGAAGTTATGAGCGACTGGCGATGGGTCTCGCGGATGCTGTCCGGCTTCTGGATGGTCATAAGCTGTGAAAGGGTTTTCAGCAATGTGTTCCACCTCGGTGAGCCGCCGGTCCGGATTCGATGGGCCCACCAACAATCATAGCCGCTTGCGCCCCGTATATTGATTTTTTAGGCCACCCCGGATGAATGTTCTACCGGTTCGCTCATCGACTCTGCTCAGCGTAAATGCGGCAATGCGGCAACCGACCTGGTGTTGCGTGCCCCCGGACAGGGCTGGGCGAACGCGCCTTGTGAATACCTCGTCGAGGAGCGCAGGTTCCAAGACAGCGGTTAGGCTCGGACTATAGCTGTATCAAAACCCGATTTCGGCCGAGGCGTTTAGCTTTGTAGAGCGCGCAGTCGGCGCGATAGAACGTCTCGTCCAGCCTGTCCCCGCGAGACACCTGCGTAATGCCAGCCGATACCGAATATCGCACCTCTTTTCCGGCAAGGCATAGGACAATCCGGCCTAACGCCGCATGGCGCACCCGTTCGACCACCCGCAGTGCCTGTGCTGCTGTCGTCCCAGGCATCACTAGCAGGAATTCCTCACCTCCGATTCGCCCGATAACGTCGGAGCGTCGGACCAGGCTTCGGGCGAGGGAGGCAAAATCGCAGAGGACAGCATCTCCCGCAAGGTGTCCGTGCTCGTCGTTGATGTTCTTGAAGCGGTCCAGGTCAAAGAGTGCGATTGCAATCGGCGTTTCCCGAGCCGACATCGTCACAATCGCTGTGTCGAGATAGTCGAGGACCTGTCTGCGGTTTGGTAGCCCTGTCAACGCGTCTGTTCTTGCTTCGTGCAGGGCTCGCTCATGAGCACGGACTAACGAGCGCTCATTCTCTTTAAGAGGGGAAATCTCACTGCCCACGAGGACAAGCCACCCGTCATCCAGCAGCGTCTCGGTCATCCAGTACCAGCTGCCATCAACCATGTCTGTCGCGAAAAAACGCTCCCCCGGCTGACCGCGCCGTCGCCGTTGCGTTTCAGCAATAAATATCCGGGCATCCTCACAATTTATTTTCGGGCCGACACCGTTTCCCACAGCTCGCACCATCAGGTCGGGAAACGTCATCGTTCCCTCGACCGCGTCGAGTTTAAACGCCCTTTTGAAGGCAGCACTCGCATAGCGCAGAACATCTTCCGGGTCGTACGTCGCCACAATTAACGACCCGTCTGCAAACGCGCGATGGAGCGCGTCGGCCGGCCCGGAACCAAACGGCACAGCGCCTGTCGGGTTCATTATGACGTTGTCTCTCAGTAGGTTCCCTCGGAACGGGCCTTGTTTTTTCTGATTGCATTCTACTGCGAGATGTTGAGTCGTAGTACGTCTGTCCGAGTTCTGTGCCACCCACCGGAAGGACGGTGCTGTCACGCCATCGCGGCAGGTCTTAGCGTTCGCGGAACGCGATGCTCGAAGCCGAGGACCGTAGATGTCCGATGCTTTGGTGAAGACGCTTCTTTCTGGCAAGGCATTCTGAGCTGAGCATGAACGGCTCAAATCCGCCGCGCTTTTCGACTGACGCGTTGAAACATCCGATACGTCGACCGTGCGAAGGCATATCGGATTGACCGGCGGTCCTCGTCCCACATGCGGTATGGAAATTGCGAACAGGAAGGACGCCGGCTCACACCTTCCGGTGCTGACGACCGCTTCGCGCTTAAGGAGACTGCCATGCGAGTTCTGACGAAACGAATGTTGATTTGTGCACTATTTATTGGCGTATCAGGAAGCATCTACGCGCAAGGCGCGGGCGGCGGTGGGGCGGCCGGTGGGCAAGGTGGCACCGGAATGAGCAAACCGAGCGCCAATGGTTCGACCGATACTGTGTCGGGCGCGTCCGGTGCGGATAGCATGGCTCCCGCCGGTACCACCTCGCACAAGAAAATGCACAAGAAGTCCGGTGCCGCCACGCCGGCTTCGGCCACCAATCCGGGCTCGGGTGGTAGTTGAAGGATAAAATTCACCTTAAGGTGGTCGTGCGTATTGCAGTGTTACGAATAACCGGTGGCGACCGCCTTACGCAACAACGCTAAAGCCCAATAAATATAGAAGCGTGGCTGAATCTGGAAGCATCTAACTTGGCCGCATTGCATGCAATACTCGATAATGGGGACGCGATTCTATGAGCATCGGTTGGCCGCATTACCATCCGACCGGAACTCGAATATCCAGCGAAATAAAGCATGAGCGACCCACTCACCTGGACCTTCGAGCGCGTGCCGAACTGCTCGCCTATCTTGTTTCCTCGCGCCAACTGGCGAAGCAAGTGACGGGCGACTGGCTTTCGCCCAACCACGTCGTCGAGTCAACAACCTTATGGCTGCGCACCAACGGTGCGGGCGCGGATGTTATCCAGCGAGTGATGCTTTCGAGTCGCGCTCTGGAGGCCGCCAAACAGTTGGAGAAGGCACCATTGATCGGCGTCCCACCTCAAACGACTACCGCACTATTCTGCGAGAACTTGCGGCTTGATTTCCGGTCGGCTATAGCGAGAGAAATCTATCAGCACTGTTTGACGTAGCTGTTGGCACTCGATATTTCTAACGGCTCGCAACCGACATCATCCTGACTGAGTCTGAGTTGCGAGGATGGGGATGGCTCAGAACCGGTCTCAGACTTTGCGCCAGCCTCCAGCTCCACCTGAATTGATTCAGAGCGCTTCGGCTGAACCGCAGGCAAGCCTGCGAACGGGTGTTTTGTGCTCGCATTTGACGTCGCCAAGGCATTGGTTTTCGTTCTTCCGTCGGGCACGCTCTTTGCGTGCCGCAAACCGAAACGTCATTTCGGAGAGTCTCTCATGAAGAAATTCGTTGGCTGTATCCTCCTGGTTTTGAGCGTCGCCGCCATTGGCAACGCGGAGGCTGCCGGCTGCGCGAAGGGTGCCGTCGTTGGAGGCGTCGCAGGGCATGTCGCAGGAAAGCATGGGGTGGTGGGGGCGACCGCTGGATGTGCGATTGGGCACCATGAGGCGGGCAAGAAGGCAAAGGCAGCAAGTCAGGCTGCTGGTGCGAGCGCAGCCTCTGCAAAGTGACGGTTATATTCGGAATGTTCCGGTCGGGTCGGAAAGACGTCACGAATGAACGCGGTTCTCCGCCGCCGCGCGGGGTCGGCGGCTCATGGTTCGTGCCTTCTTTGCGATTGCTATTATTCCGGCTTGTCCTCGTCAACTTCTTCGCCGTCCTCCGACTCAATCCGGGTGGTTCCGCCCGTCGCCGGAGGGTCGCTGGCAGGAAAGGTGTCTTCAATAGTCTTATCGACGTGCTCCTCAGACTTTTCACTCGCGGGGTTCTGTTCCTTTGGGATAATGGCCATGGTTGTCTCCGTTGAGTTGGAATGATTTGTTGCGAGCAAGGAGTATTCCGCGTCTTCATCTCTGGTGCTGTAAGGCGCTATCGAAGCGGCCGGCCGTCGACCGTGCGAACGGAAAAGGCAATGTTCCTGTTGCTGCGCTGTGGCCGGACAACCGATAGCTGTCGTAGCGACTACAACGCCGCACGACATTGCGTCGAAGCCGGATGAGCTTGCTCGCGTGCGAGCTGACTTTGCGGAGGCGGACCACATTGCCCCGGAGCTTGCTCACAGCGTTGAATCAATGCGCCTCTGCCACCGCAATGGGGCGCGCGGCATAGGCGCTGCAGTGACACCGTTTGGGTTTGAGTGTTCGCTCGGCCGGAAAGCCGGGTCACTTTCTACTACCTCGCAGGTCGCTGACCGGTACGGCTGCCTTTGTAATCGCTATATGTCGACCTTCGTTACGGCCGATAATCGATGTTGTGCTGCAGGTCCATCGGTGTCACCCCGTCCGTGTGAGGCAACAGTGTGTTCTCGATGCGGACGCCACAAGTTGGGCACTTTCCTTCGGCCGATTGAAGCGGAAGAGTGGCGCCCAAGCCCTGCGGTTTTGGGTCGTCCTGTTCTTGCGAAGGTCGGACTCTCCCTGCTGGAGGAGCTGTCGAAACTCGACCATGTCGTTCTGTCGGAGTCGGGTTTCACTCGACAAGGTCTCATACACCATAACCAAAACTGTGGAGCGAGACTACGCGGGGAACCGGCAATGGGCGTTGACTTAGCCAACATTCTGAGTGTCCGCTATCGGGACGCAGTGACTGTCCGCTCGGGGTCGATTCTGTTGAAAAAGGCGCCGTAGATGCGAAATGTTGGGTATCCTGGGAGACATCGAACGACGGGAGTGAATGGTCATGATGGGTCGATTGGATAGCGGACAGGACAAGCTCTTCTACTCGTTCACCGTAGCAGTTTGGTTGGGTGAACGTGCTGCTTGCAGGCGATCTTTGAAGTCCGGGTTCGGACAAAAAAAGAGGCTCTGTGAGTCCTGGAGCCTCAAGCGCTTGCAAGACGCCAGCGTCCGCTTCACATCGCCATCTAGCGTTGGTCAGCGATCCTCTCGCCAAGCGTTGTCCGTTTTCACCATCGAGAGCTTGCCGGTAAAGGTCTCTTCGACGTAGTCCGCGTACTGCTCGACGGCTTCATTACCGTTGAAGAAGTTATCGAGCAGCGACGAGTTGACGTTGGGGCAGGTTTGTCGCATGGCACGCTCCATCGCAGCCTTTGCAGTCCGCACTACGCCATCAGACGTGATTGTGGCTGACAACGTGATGCCCTTGATGAGCGGTGTTGAGTTATGGCGGGTACCGGCCTCTTATCCAGATTACAATTTCATACCCTTCCTGTTCCAGTCGGCGGTTCATACGTTGCCTGCAGACGTACGTCCCGCCGCTATCGTTCGCAAACCGGATTCACCCATGCAACTGATCGACCTACTCAGGCAACGGACCAGCCACTGACTCAATGGCTGCGCTACATTAGAAGGCAGATTTCACTTCCCAAAGGGGCGCCCGACTGTGGCTGCATTACATGGAAGAAAAAGTAGGGAGCAACGATTCGGCACGCGAAACCGAGGAGCAGTTCCGGGTTCTCGTTCAGGGCGTGACCGACTATGCGATTTTCATGTTGTCGCCGTCGGGCGTGGTGACGAGCTGGAACGTCGGCGCCGAGCGGATAAAGGGGTATCAGCGGCAGGAAATCGTCGGCGAGCACTTCTCGCGTTTCTATACGGACGAGGACAAGGCGGCTGGCCTGCCAGCGCAGATACTGGCGGCCGCGGCGAGAGAAGGGCGCGCCGAACGTGAAGGCTGGCGAGTGCGCAAAGACGGCAGCCGCTTCTGGGCGCATGTCGTAGTCGATGCCATCCGCGACGAGGCGGGGACGCTCATCGGATTCGCAAAAGTCACGCGCGACATCACGGAGCGCAAGGAAGCAGCGGCCGCGCTCGAGAAAGCCAACGCAGCGCTCTTCCAGGCGCAGAAGATGGAGGCGATCGGGCGCCTGACGGGCGGTGTTGCGCACGACTTCAACAACCTGCTGGGGGTGCTGTCCAATAGTCTGGAAGTGCTTGCAATCCAGTCGCACACGCCGACCGACCGGAAGTTGATCGAGGGCATGCGGCGAGCGATTGACCGCGGCACCTCGCTGACGCAACAGTTGCTCTCGTTTGCGCGGCAGCAGCCGTTGCAGGCGCGGGTTCACGACCTCAACGCACTGATCCGCGAGTTCGCGCCGATGCTGTCGCGCGCAGGTAACCGCAATACACACGTCGAGCTTGCCCTTCGTCCCGCGGATGCGTATGCGCTGATCGACGCAGCGCGCTTCGAGGCGGCGCTGCTGAACCTCGTAGTGAATGCAGTTGACGCCATGCCGGCGGGCGGCACGGTGACCATCGGCACAGACACGGTTCAGTTGGATGCGGAAACGGCATTGGGGCTGCCGGCCGGCCGCTACGTGCGCATCTCCGTGTCGGATACTGGCACGGGTATGACTGACACGGTGCTGTCTCAGGCGTTCGAGCCGTTTTTTACCACCAAGCAGCCGGGCAAGGGCACGGGGCTCGGGCTGAGCCAGGTGTACGGGCTCATCAAGCAGTCGGGCGGCGATGTGCGTCTGTCCAGCCAAATAGGGAAAGGGACGAAGGTGGACATGTATCTGCCGGTTGCAGCACCCGGAAAAGGTACTGATGTCCCGCCTCCCGCCGCGACTGGAGACAGTCCTGCTCCTTGAGGACGGGCCAGAGCAGGTGGTGCGGCGTCGCAACTGCTGGCGAGCGCGGGGGGAAACGAGTCCAGGCAGGCTATGCTTCCTTGCCTATTCCTTTGCTTGCGCGTATTGTTGCGGCGCAAGAGCAGGACGCGGCCGCAGCGACTGAGAAAAATTCGCGAGATCGTCAGCGAGTACTCGCTGGCGCCGGAAGACCGATTTGCTCAGTCCAAAGGCAAGCGCAGACCGGGTCGGACGCCGAACCTGCGAAAATACCGCGATCCTGCGTGCGGCACTACATGGAATGGGGCGTGAGCCGGTGTCGATCGAAGGGCACTCGCGCAAACAGTTTGATCCCTGAGCCCGGGAAAAAGATAATGAACAGAAGTCTTCAGGCAGACATGGAACGGGCGGCGCGCGGCTCGACTTGGGGGCTACTGTCCGGCGCACCGGTGACGCTTCTTTTCGCCTGCCAGATGCGAAGCCAGATTATCCTTAATTAACCCTTTCCGTATGTCGGCCACGAGCGGTCTTGTTACGCTCAGGCCTAGTTGCGTTGTCTGCATCGCCCTCGCTCTGACGGCCACACTATATTTCGGCCGGGTGCTGACGGGGCGGGTTCTGGCGACGGGGAAAGCCGGCCAGCCAGGCAGCGAGGACAGGCAGGAAAAACCAGCGTGTCCGGACAGAAGGAGACACACATGATCATCAGGATTGAAGTTTCCGACGCGGAACTCGAGGAAATGCACTGCAGCTCTGTCGAAGAGTTTGAGGAGCAGATCCGCGACCAGCTGGATAATGGCGTCGTGACCAGCGACGGTGGCACCGGTTCGGAGTGGCTGACAGAGTACGAACTCGAAGTCATCAGGGTCGACTAACCACGGACTGGAAAACGACGCGTCGAGGTTTTTGGGAGCATGCGATGGCGACCATCCAACTTCGTATCGGCGATCGGGAGCTTGAGGCCGAGCCGACCGCAGGGCTCAGGGTGATCGTTCGGGAGCACAACGTAGCCGAGGTCGCGTACTCGCTGAGTGAAGCGTTCGCTGCCTTGCTTCCACGCGGGCCGGAATTTGTGATGCGCTCAACGGTCGATGACGCGATCAGGGCACTGCTGCGAAAGCACGCACAGCCGAATTAGGAAAAGGGTTTGCGGCTCTCGCGAGCCAAACTGGAGATTGTGATGGCAAATGTCGATCTGGCGACCGTGGAGAAAGTGGTTGCCGCGATTAAAGACGAGCACGACCCGCAGGCGCAGCGCGAAGCACTGATTATTCGCGAGCAGTGGCTTTCGGAGGTTGATGCAGGACTGCTTGAAATGAGCGACGAGGCGCGTATAGCTCTCGAAGACGCATGAGGTGTTGACACCAGAGGAAGACGGCCGGTACGGCACTCGTGTCCGGATCACGTGGGTCGATCTGCACCACTGTCTGCTGGTCAGCGCACGAACCGGATGCGACCGGGCGTCTGGCGCCGCCGGCGTGTCGTGAGTCTGACGATGATGCGGTCGCCACGGCAAAGCAGCCACAGCGCAAGGCAAGCGAGTAGCGGAATTACGATGAGCATCCGTACCCATGAAAGAAGCTCGTCGCATACGGCCATTTTCAGACCTCCCGTTGCTCGTCCGGCCAGTCTCGCCTACCACGTGCCCACGTGCAACCAGGCGCGCTCCCACCAGGGTTTCACGGTAGCCCGACCGGAGAAAGGAGCTGCGGTTCGTCCTCCTGGACACGCTCTCGTGGATCTGTCCGGCCGAGGAGGCGATTCTACCAACGCAGGCCGGATTCACCGTCCGCATTACCCAATGCAGAGCAATAGAGCACATCAGGTCTGCGTTGCTTTTACGTGCCCGCCGCCACGGCGCTTGAGCGACCGTCGACGGCACGTCCAGTGCCGACGAACCGCGAGGCAGCCCGGGCGCTACGTCGCCATGCCTAGCGCGCGGACGAGATCGGAGAGCCGGTACGGCTTATGAATAAATGCAAACTCGTCGAGATTGCCGTGTTCGGCCCTGAGGGCGGGCAGCGGATAACCCGAGGCCAGTACGATCCTGATCTCGGGCCGAAGCTCGCGCGTCGAACGTGCGAGCTTGATCCCATCGATTCCACTGGGCATCACAATGTCGGTGAACAGCACGCGGATATCGTCGCGACGACGCAGCGCATCCATTGCCTCAGATCCGTTGCTCGCGGTCAGGACTTCGTAGCCGAGGCCACGGAATAGCGCCGCAGTCGCGTCCAGCAGATCCGGTTCGTCCTCCACCACCAGCACCGTATCGAGTGCCGGGTCCGCGAGCGCATCCTCCTCGCCTGACGCCCCTTTTGCGACTGGCAGATAGATGCTGACCACCGTGCCGTGGCCCGGTTCGCTGCGTATGAGCACGTCGCCACCGGACTGGGCAATGAAACCATACACCTGGCTCAGGCCGAGTCCGGTGCCTTTGCCCACCTCTTTGGTGGTGAAAAAGGGTTCGAACGCACGCGCCGCGACTTCAGGTGGCATTCCCGAGCCGGAGTCCGCGACGGACACCCTGACATACAGACCAGCCGCGAGTGTGCCCACTGTCCCCTCGCGGAGTTCGACATTTTCAACTGCGATGCCGATCCGGCCGCCCTCGGGCATTGCGTCGCGCGCATTGACGATCAGGTTAAGCAGCGCGGACTCAAACCGCACCACGTCGAGCAGGACAGGCCGGGGGCCGGGCTCCAGCCTGACATCGAACTCGACTACCCCGCCTGCGGCCCGCCGCAGGACCGCCTCGAATCCGCGGATCACGGCGTTCAGGTTGCATTTTTCGACTTTGAGCGGCTGCTGCCGCGCGAACGAGAGCAGTTGCTGGGTCAGCGTCGCGCCGCGGGTGACCGCGCGCTGCATGGTTTCCAGCATTTTCAGGTCGGCGCGGTCCTGTACCCGCAGCGAAAGCACATCAAGTCCGTTTGACATCACAGCGAGCAGATTGTTGAAGTCGTGCGCAACCCCGCCGGTCAGTTGCCCCAGCGATTCCATCTTCTGCGACTGGAACAGTGCTGCATTGGCGCGTTCGAGCGCCTCGGCTGCCTGTTTGCGTTCGGTCACGTCGCGTGTCACCTTGGCAAAGCCCACCAGCTCACCGGTGTTGTCACGGATTGCGTCGACCACTACGTGAGCCCAGAAGCGCGAGCCGTCCTTGCGCACACGCCATCCCTCGCGCTCCGCGCGGCCTTCTGTAGCGGCGGTCGACAGCATCAGCGAGGGCAGGCCGCTCGCGCGATCTTCCTGCGTGTAGAAGCAGGAAAAATGCTTTCCGAGAATTTCCTCGCGCGTATAGCCCTTTATCCTTTCTGCGCCGGCGTTCCAGCTGGTGACTTCGCCGGCGGGCGAGAGCATGAAGATTGCGTAGTCGGTGACACCCTGAACCAGTAGCCGGAACTGCTCCTCACTTTTACGTAAAGCCTCCTGGGCGACCTTCCGATCTGTAATGTCGCGCGTGATCTTGGCAAAGCCAATGAGCTTGCCGGCATCATTGTGGATCGGATCGATCACCACATTTGCCCAGAACCGGCTGCCGTCCTTGCGCACCCGCCAGCCTTCGTCCTCGAACTTTCCTTCGTCAAGGGCGGTTCGCAAGGCGAGAGCCGGCCGGCCGGCGTCCCGGTCCTGCTGCGTGTAAAACACGGAAAAGTGCTCGCCAATAATTTCATTCGCGGCATAGCCCTTGAAGCGTTGCGCCCCCGCGTTCCACGTCCTGACGAAACCGTCCGGGTCCAGCATGAAAATTGCGTAGTCCCGCACCCCTGCGACGAGCAGCTGGAAGGACTGTTCTTCTGTCATTTCCCCGATGGTCTGTGTTTTATCTGTCATGGCGTTCACAGGCAGCCTCGTGTGGGCAGTTCGTGCAATTATTCTCGACAAGCAACAGGCGCGCCAGCCCATGGATAAACAGGCGTTCAGGCCCTTCCCGGCCGCTATCGCCGTTTGCAACGCGTTGCAGGTCGTAGGGGAAACAATGGGTTGGCCATTGTATGTCAGGGAAAAACGGCTGGAAGAGTCGGCCATGACCGGGCGACCGGTTGGCGTAACAGACGGCAGCGGCACCGTGCTTCACATGTGCCCGATTACGCTGGCGAACGAGTACCGCGATGACTCCGGGTACGTGATCAGGCGCTCGAAGCGGCAACGCACGGCCGGTTCGTGCGAGATGCTGAACCGCGAAATCCGACCGCGACAATACATACATACGGACGCGAGCGGGCGGCTGGCCATCTGCGGCGGTGACGCCGGTGAGATCTGGAACCGGTAACTACTCGGAGAGACTGGGCTCCGGTCCAAATCGCGACATCTGGTGGCGCAAAAAAAGACCGGCACGAGGCCGGCTTGAAAGGTCTAGCGTCCGAGTGAGCTAGAACCTGAGAGGAGGTGAAACACAGCCACGAGCATCGGAACGGAGCGGAGCGCGTCTCGACGATTGGGTGCGGATCGAAGTGCGCACGATACCTGAAACCTGGCTGAACAGGCTTAAGGAAACCTGAAGGACCAGTCGCACAGCGCCTGGCAAAGACGGAGGGCGCGTCATGGCACGAAAGACGTCGAAAATCGTGTATAAATAATGCCGTTGCCAGAGCAGAATAACCGTCAAGTTCCCGCTGAAAAATTACGATGAGTGCACACCTGGACGATGCTCCGCTCGCGCGCCGTCGGGCTCTCGCTGCCGAACTTCTGTCAAATGGTGAAGGTATCAGTGAAGTATCGAGGAAGGCCGGGCTGAGTCTTCCGACCGTGAGCAAATACAAGCAACTGATCGAGCGGGGTGGACCGGAGGCGCTGGCGAAGCTCCGTTTCAATGGAAACGTTCCACGCCTGGATGATGCTTCGGAAAGCTGGCTTGTCAGTGCAATCAAGCATTCACCTGGCCTTCACGGCTATCCAGGACCGTGCTGGACCATCGGCCAACTGCGCGAACTGATCTTTAAACGTCTCGGTGTCCAGTTTTCGGCTTCGCATGTCGGCCACCTGGTTCGGGGCTATGGCTTGGCTTACCGGCTGACCTATTCAACGCAGGAAAAGGCGTCGCCCACAACTGCTGAACAATCGCAGCGTGACGCCTACGCAGCGCGCCGAAAAATCGCGGCGAAGATGCTGTTAAAAGGGGAGAGCGTCAAACACGTTGCGGAAGCACTCAACATCAGTGTGCGAACCATTGAAAAATACAGGGCAATGGTAAGGGCTAGCGGCGTTGAGGCTGTCGAACAGCTCAAGTCATCCGGACGCAAAGCTACACTTGGCCCCGAAGCCCTTAAATGGTTGCAGGAGGCATTGGAAGGTAGCCCCATGGCCTACGGCTATGAAACTCGACTCTGGCGAAACGGAGATGTTCAGGGGCTGATCAAGGAGCGGTTCGGTATTTACCATTCCAACGGCCACGTAAGGACTCTGGTCAGCAAGCTCGGGCTGGAACACAGGATGTACCCACCTAAAGCGCGAACGGAGAAAAAGCGCGTGACGATGAACGATCGAACGCTGGCATGGGTCGCCGCTACACTCAAGGAGTCGCCACGAGCACACGGCATCGACGCCGATCACTGGACGAATGCGCGCTTGCGTATCGTGCTTCATCGTCGGCTGGGCGTTGAGTATTCTCGAGGTTATGTCTGGGAAATTGCCACTCGGGCCGGCGTGGCAGACCTGCTGACAAGGCTCCGTAGCTGAGCAACAGTTCTGTGCAAAAATACGCCATCAACACTTCCGCAGACCACATGAGTTCGAACTCCGGGCTGAAGCCAATTGCCGCAAAGCGCCTTCAGGCAGCAAAACTACTCGAGAGAGGCTGGCCTGTTGAGAGCGTCGCCGAGACCGTGGGGATGAACGTTCGAACGGTCAAGGACTACAAAGCCATGCTGGATGCAGGAGGTATCGAAAAAATCGAACGAATCAGCGTGGGCGGACGTAAATCGGTGCTGGACGACAAAGCCCGAGCCTGGATCGTCAAAACGGTAAAGGGTTCGCCCCGGTTGCACGGTTTTGAAACGGATCGCTGGTCAAATCCGAAATTGCTGACTGTTATCGAGCGCGAGTTCGGCATCCGGTTTTCCGACGTGTACGTCCGTAAACTCACCATTGATCTCGGGTTACTTGACCGGATGCAGCCGCACAAGGCGCCGAGCCGACGAGCACCCGGAACTATCGACGCTACGGCGCTTGCCTGGATCGCGTCAGCCTTACGGCAGTCTCCCCGGGAACAGGGCATTGATGCTGACCACTGGTCGAACGGGCGCCTCAGAGCGGCCATCGAGACGAAGTTCGGTGTGCGCTACTCGCGTTTCTATATCTGGCATCTCGCAACAGGATTGGGCCTGTCGCATGTGCTGATCAATATGCGAAAGTAATCGTCGGTCAACATACGTATACGCTGCCACCCAACGATCCGAGCCGGTGCCGCGTATCCGGGAGCAACAGCGGTCCCAACCGCAGACTGCAAAACAAAAAAACCGCCGAAGCGGGCTTACATTACATCATGCCGCGCGACCTGGCGTAGTCGCGTGGGGCGTCGTCCAGCCGCGTCCGCCAGCCTTCGCCAGCCGACCGTCCGGCTGATCGTCGCCGCCGGACATGCACCGCTCACCGAGAAAGCAACTGCACATCGGTTCGATCCCGGTCGGTTCCGGCGCTTTACTATGGTCGGCTGTTCGATTCAACGCGGGCGACACCTTCTTCCGTGTCCTAATCAAAGCGCTGAAAGGAACCGCGACCCGCAGGTCATGCTTGCCCGTTCAGTTCGGCCACACAGGTTGCGTGGATCGCGCGTACAACAGACGATCGATAGTCAGGTCTCCAGCCGTCGGTGAACAGCCTGGCGAGGTACTGCGCATCGTTGAAATCCGGCAGACCCGCGAGGCCGAGTGCGATCCGTTCTGAGAGCGCGCCAAGCCGTACCCGCTCCCGCCAGCCCGCGTTCGCGCCGTTTGCCGCAAGCCAGATGCGCGCCGATTCCACGAGGTGATCGGTGCGTAGCCAGTCACCGCTGCGTGCCCTCGCAACAAGCTGGGCTATTGCAAGGTAGCAAAGCAGTTCCGCACGTGCTTCGTCGTCAAGTCCATCAGGTTCGATCATCGGTTCTATCGCATACGGTGAGCATGGTGCCGCGGGTTCGCGCGTTCGTAACCTTGCGAATTGCTGTTCCGGGGGGATGGCAGGTATCGCGTTGCAGTGAATACCGCCGATCCCGGACTGGGACCGGGCGCGGGGGAGTAATCCTGGTCCGCTTTCCCGGCAGGCGCTTTCCCCGAGCTTGACTTCGCAGCAAAAACCACTAGCACTGAAGCTTACCGTCAGTCGAGCGTTCATGCCCTCCGCCCCGACGCGTTCCACCCGCCTCGCTGCGCCGCCCCGGGCCGCGCAGTACATTCGCATGTCCACCGACCACCAGGAATATTCTCCGCTTTTCCAGCGCGAAGCGATTGCCTGCTATGCCGCCGCACACAACATACGGATCGTGCGCGATTACGAAGACGCAGGCATCAGCGGTCTCACGTTGCGGGATCGACCGGCGCTGATCCAGCTGCTGCTCGATGTGGAAAATCCTGCCCGAAGGTTTTCCAGCGTTCTGGTGTATGACGTCAGCCGCTGGGGCCGTTTTCAGGATGTCGATGAGAGCGCTTTCTATGAATACACCTGCCGTCGCGCTGGCGTGAGCGTGATCTATATCGCTGAGCCCTTCGAGAACGACGGCAGCCCACTCTCATCGGTCATGAAAGCGATGAAACGGGCAATGGCCGGTGAATTCAGCCGGGAGATGTCGCGCAAGGTATTTCTTGGCCACTGTCTGAACGTGCAGCGTGGATACCACACCGCGGGGCCTGTGGGATATGGTCTGCGGCGTGTGCTCGTCAATGCCCGCGCGGAAGCCCGGCAGCCGCTTGCCCGTCATGAATACAAGAGTGTGCAGACCGACCGCGTCATCGTGGTCCCGGACACCACGGGCGAAGCAGCGATCGTGCGCAGGATGTTCGAGTGGTATGCGACGCAAGCGGTGACGGCGGCGGGGATTGCGCGGCGTCTGAATGAATTCGGGATCTTCAACGGCGACGGGCGTCCGTGGCAGGGGCAGAACGTCTTACAGATTCTGCGCAACGAGAAATATATCGGCACCAATGTCTACAGCCGCACGACCTCAAAACTCGATGGTCCATGGCAGCAACTGCCATCTGATGAATGGATCAGGGTGACGGGTGCATTTGCCCCCGTGGTCGACAGACAACTCTTTGCGGCGGTCCAGACGAAGCTTGCGGAAAGCAGGCGCCGACCGACGCGCGACGAGATCGTCGGGGGCATGCGCAAGGTAATAAGCCGCACAGGCAGGATCAATCAGAAGTTGCTGAAGCGCTGCCGGGGCGCTCCGTCGGCAGAGCAGGTGGCGCACGAGTTTGGCAGTCTCAATGAAGCGTACAAGGTCATCGGCTATGCACCGAACCTCGATCCCGTGCGCTCCGAAAACCGGAGCGTCGAGCGGCGTATGGAACAGCGCGTCGCGGATAGCGCCGCTGCCATGCTGCGCGAACTCGGACATGACGTCCGGTATGAAAAGCACACCGCCACGCTGTGCCTCGATGGCGCGCTTCGGATGCAACTGGTGGTGCGCCGTCCATGGATGATCCAGGGGCATCTGCCGTACTGGGTCGCCCGCTGGCCAGACTGCTTCGCGATCGACTTTCTGGTGTACGGACGCATCGAGCGCGACGGCACTGAACTGTCTGATTTCCACATCCTGCCGCGTGGCAGTCTTCGTGCAGGTGAGTACACCGTGGTGTTCCGTCACGGCCAGTCCCATTTCGAAGCGTACCGGCATCCCGATCTGAAAGCGCTGCTCGCGCTGGCGGAGACGGTTTCGCTCGACGTGCTGCCGGCGGCTCGCAATTCGGGGACGAGGTCGACGCCATGACGCGCGCGAATCCCGATAGCCGAGGCCTGGATGTCCCTGCGGACGAAGCTCGGGCCTCGTTGCGCGGCGACCGGTGCCCCGCGAACCGGAAATTAACGCCCGAAGCGAAGGCGCGAAAGGTTTTAAAGCTCGAACGCGCGCGGCAGCAGACGCTTCTTCGACGGATGGAATCGGTCCGGGTGGAAATGGCCGTTCTGGATAACGTACTGCGAGAACTGCTGTCCGATCCTGCGTTTATCACGCTGCTCAGAGGTCAGGGGTTTGTGACGATGCCACGCCTGCTTCGGGACCGGCTGGAGGGAAGGGATTCATGACAACCGGCCAACCTGCGAGATTCGTTGCCCGGGTCGCGGAGGTCGCGGCCGGGCAGGCCGCTCCGGCAGGCATCTGTCCGGAGGCGCTCACCGTGCTGGACGGGTACCGGCTACCGGAACGCACCACTTCATCGCTCAGGCGGATGACAGGTCCCCGTCAACTGGCCGCGGCGCGCGTGATGGCTGGCGCGAACAACTGTTCGGGCGATCTTGCGCGTGCGTTGCTCGCGGCCACGTCTGCATCACAACGCGCCGACGATCCGCGCGGCAGGCAGTCCGACCGTCATCGCGCAAGGCTGCTCTCCGGGATGGAAAAAGGTCTTACGCATATGCAGGAGACAGTTCGGTCCCTGACACCCCGCTATCACGACGACCTTTACCGTCTCGCTCTCGCCGCGAGCTTCGTCAGGGGCTGGATGCAGGATGACGTCGTCACGGCGTGGCTACTTGCACACGCTCCGGGCGCTGCCGCGGCACTTGGCGATCTTGTATCGGCATCGGAAAAGGCGAAGGCGCCCAGGCGAACGATGAAATTGCCTTATACGCGTGCCGTTCAGGCAGCGCAGACGAGGCGGAACTGAACGGAAGCCGGTGTGAGACTTCGGGGAATTTGTTTGCTGCTACGAAGCAGCCGGCAGCGTTCCAAAAAAACGGGGGCCCCGCCTTTGATGGCACTTCCTTTGGACTTCAGCCGCAAGGGGCAGTTCAAGTTAATCGGGCGAAGATATCTGAACTGCCGCAGTTGGCCGAGGGCGTGTGAAGACTCCATTTTTGCGGCTGAGGGCGAGGGCGCCGGTCGGAAGTCCAGCGTGATCGCCACATGTAAGGCCGTTCTTTACCAGGCAATGAATTATGTTGCTAGGTCCGTGGCTCACTTCGTACCGACAGGACCGCTTCGCCTTGACATTTCTGGTCTCATCTCAGCCATGCCGTGATGGTTTATCGCATCTTCCTTCGTCCCGTCTTTGGTCGTGCTGTCGGCGGTAATTACATTCATTCGGACCGGTTGGGTTCGCTGGGTCGCAGTCGAAGCGGCCATCCAGGTGTCACAATCACGCAGCGCGCCGGGTTTCGAACACCCCAGGCGCCGGCCGCACCATGTCTCTATTCGGGAGAGCCCCATGCCGATCCTGTATTCTTACCCGGACCTGTTCGGCGTCGCCGACAACAATCCGTTTGGCCTGAAGGTCTATGCATTCATGCGCTTGTGCGGCCTCGACTTCGATCACAGGCACATTCTCGATACGAAAGAGGCGCCGCGTGGACAGTTGCCGTATCTGGTCGACGGCGAGGAATCAATCGGTGATAGCGATGCAATCATCGCCTACCTGAAGCGCAAGTACGATCTTCGCATCGACAGCGCGCTCTCCCCAAGGCAAGCGAATCTCGACTTCCTCGTGCGGCGCACGCTCGACGACCTGTATTGGCCGATGAGCTTTTCGCGCTGGCGCGACGAGCGCTTTCGCCCAGTATTTTGCAACGCTTTCACGGCGGCGCACCCGGAAATCACCGCGAGTGCGCTCGAGGCGGCGAGCGAGTACAACCGCCTACGCTACCACTATCAGGGCATCGGCCGCTACGAGCCGGATCAGGTGTATGAGCGCGGCATCGGCGATTTGCACGTCGTGGGGGATCTGCTCGGCGACAGCGGCTTTGTTTTCGGGCCCGAGCCGGCCACGGTCGATGCCGCGATCTACGGCTGCGTCGCGAATATCTACTACTACGACATTGATACGCCGTTGAAGCGCTACGTGCTGTCGCGGCCGAACCTCATCCGGCATTGCAAGGCGATGCACGAGCGGGTCGTTGCCCCAAGTGAACCACACGGTACCGGCACCTAGTGGTCTGGACTGCCTGTCTTTACATCTGCTGTTAGAAGGCGCGACCGGACGTGCTTGCCCAGCAATGTAGTTTCTTCGGAACCGGCAGCGGCTGTGTTTTGCAAGACGCTGCGTTTCGAGCGCGGACCGGATTGGCGTTACTTCAACGTCAATACGTCAGCGCGATTACATAGAGCACGATGGCCGTGATCTGCCAGAAACTTTTGATTGCCTCCGGTTCACGAATGACTGGTGGCTGTACCGCGAATCGACCTCAAGCAGAGGACGCGATTCAAGGCCGACGCGGTGGCTCGGCGGCGGACGGGGATTGGCGAATCCAGCTTCGTTCAGCCTCTATAGCGAAATCGGGAAGGTTGACGGACGCGAAGATGACGACCTGTTCATGGGTGGCGGGGTAGGCCCGAAAAAATCCGAGCTTGCGCAAAGAAGCGGCCGATGGAGAGCGTGGGAACTCTGTTAACGCGAAGGCTGCTCCTGGGCACTCGCGTCGTTGGTCTCCATTGAATCAATAGCCGTACCGGTGGCTCCGCCTTCCTGTCGCGAACAATATTCGCGATACTCTGCTGGGGTCAGCGGCAACAGTTACAGACATCCAGCGCAGACACGCTGGCGACGCTTACGGCCTGACGAGTTTGAAGTCGAGCACTGTCGCGGCGGCATCCGGTTTGCCTCGACGTTGCAGATCCTCGGCAAGCAGTTTCTGGAAGAGTGCTACGTCCCGTTCGCCGTGCTGTTCGCGAAATTCGCCGAAAACTTCAGCGATAGCACTGCTCCGCGTGTCCGGACTCAGAGTGCTGCTGATATACGAACAACCTCGTGCCAGTTCAAGCACATAAGCGGCTCGAGCATTGGCCATGGCGACGCCACCAGTTTTTCCCTGTTGCATCAGTCTTTCAATTTTGTATGGGTACATTCACCGCTGGGCTTGCAGCTGGGTTGAGTTGCAATCAAACGGCACACGATGGTCTGGAACTAGGTTATCGCAGGTTGCTGAAGGAAATCTTAAGAAGCGTTACCTTATGGGCTGGGACGATAGTCTTTGCGTGTGCGCTGCAAAAAAAAGCCGGCACGAAGCCGGCTTTGAAAAGGTCTAGCTCCCGAGGGGCAGCTAGAACCTGAGAGATGGCAGGCGCGCGCCGAACCATGTTGACGTGCGAAAACCGGCAGAACTCGAGACCCGCACTGTGCCCGACTCAGCCTCCTATGTGTCTGCGGAGAAACGCCTAGCCCGTCTCGGTGCCGGTTGGCCGCCGCACATTGTGATCGTCGCTCAATGTCCCAGCGTAGAACAATTAAGACTCCACAGCTAGATAACCGAACGACGACGAGGAGCGACACCCCATACACGCTGATCCTGCGGGATACAAGGCATGGACGATCGTGCCTCTCGCCCCGGTTTCCATCCGAGGCGATGCAGCAACAGCGATAGTCGTGCACGGAAATGGCGAACGCGAAACGTTTGGCATTCCTGGCTACTTCGCGTCCGCGAGCGCCGCATGCAGGTCTGCCGTTAAATACGCCAAAGCCTGTATCGATCGCCGGCGATGCCCTTAGCCGCCGTATTCACTTCAGTAAGTCTGCGCGAGTCGTTTGTGCAGTCGAAGCCAGCAGCGGGCGATGGCTCGCGAAGACGCGCGAGGCTCACTGGCTTGATAGGAGGGCGGCTGTAGTAGCCCGTCTCGCTCATTCGCTGCCCGTTGCGCTCAGCGAGCAACTCCGACACGGTCAGACCGCAGAGACGCCCCTGACATGGAACCATCCCGCAGCGAGAAAAAGGATTTGTTCTGATTAGGGCCGACGGGCAACCGGGCGATCCACTGGCATATCGGCGACAGGACAGGAACCATCTCCTTGCCGCCGGGAGGGCAGATGTTCGCGCTCACTACGTGTCGAGAGTGGCCCGGAAAGAGGCGCTAAGGGTCGGTCACGATCAAGGCGGATTTTGAGGCGAATGCCGAAATGGTCACGACGGATCTGCCAAACAAGAAAATAGATCGACAATAGGGGAGCGGCCGACATCTGAGCGGAGCGCCGCGTCGAATTGATGAAATGCCACTGACGCGGGGTTCCGTTCGCGCGTCCTTGCCGGGGGACGGCCAGGTTGTTATTCAACGCGGTCAGGGGCGTGGAGGGCAGCGTGCCACGGATGCCGGCCCGTCTAGACGTAAACGGGTCGATGCCCGGCGGGATGACCGCGAAGCCCGCACAGATCTGCCTGACCGATGGTTATGACGTCGCGTTGCCCGACGGACTGAACGGCGTGTACATCGCGACGGGCTTTCCGCCCGATCCGAAACAGGACCTACGGTCTATCTGGGCCAGTACAGCGGAAGCGGTACTGAAGGATATCTGCTATGCCGACTATGGCGCGGTATTGAAAGCGGCGTCGTATGGCACATCGCGGCACACGGGCCGCTATTTCGAGGTTGCCAACCAGATCGTACGCAGCCTGATCTCGGCTGGCGTTGCGGCCATGGCCGTGACGAGCGCGGTGACGTGGCGGAAGCGGCGCTTGTGCTGCACGGACTTGTGTTTCCGCCGATGGGTGTCATGGTCATTGCCGTGTGGCCCACGGATTGGACCATGTTCGGCCGGCCGCCGGGACGTCTCGCGTCCTGAGCATCAGCGACCTGGCACGCGTTGAGCCGTGGTCGCGTGCCCGCTTTGCAAAGATTTCCGCTATATGGGAATTCCAGCCCCGACGTGCCTGTTTGCAGTCGAACGAATCGGCGCCCCGGAACAGGTACGAGATTTGCGCGCAGGAGCGGGGGACTGCCGGGTTCCTCCCGGCGCCGTGTCTCTGGCTGCGCGAGCGCGCACGCAAGATTTGCCAAGGAGGACAGATGAGCACATCGAACACGCGAGACGCGCTGGATCTGGCCGGCGTGGACGAGCAGCGGATCGGCATGACTTTGGAGATCAACGGCACACGACACCAATTTGAGCTTGAACCGTGGACCACGTTACTTGACCTGTTGCGCGAGCGGGCCGGACTTACCGGTACGCGTAAAGGTTGCGATCACGGTCAATGCGGCGCGTGTACGGCGCTGGTGAACGGACAGCGGATCAACACCTGCCTCGCGCTCGCCGCCGTGTATGACGGCTCGACCATAACGACGATCGAAGGGTTGGGGAGGGGGGTAAAAAACGGGCAAGAAAGCGACGACGCATTGCACCCAATGCAGCAGGCCTTCATTGACCACGACGCGTTCCAGTGCGGCTACTGCACCCCCGGCCAGATTTGTTCGGCCGTCGGAATGTTGGCGGAAGGACACGTGGATACGCGCGACGACATCAGGGAGTTGATGAGCGGCAATCTGTGCCGCTGCGGTGCGTACGTCAATATCGTGAATGCGATCGCGGAAGTCGCTCAGTTAAATGCCGCGCCCACCAGCGAACGTGCGGCCGGTGATCGCAAAGACGGAGGCGCCGAATGAACCGCTTTTCATACGCTCGCGCGACCGATGTCGAACAGGCCATAGCGCACCACCGCGGCAGCGGGGCCGCGGCGTTCCTCGCGGGCGGAACCAATCTGGTCGACCTCATCAAAGAAAACGTTGCGCGTCCCACGCTGCTCGTCGATATCACCCGCCTGCCGCTGAAAGACATACAGACGACCCCGCCTGGCGGCGTCAAGATCGGCGCGCTGGTGACAAACAGCGCGGTCGCTTATCACGAGCAGATCGCGCAACGCTATCCGCTGCTGGCGAAAGCGATCCTCGCGGGCGCATCGGCGCAGATCCGTAATGTCGCAACTGTCGGCGGCAATCTGCTGCAACGCACGCGCTGCCATTATTTCTACGACACGGGTACGCCTTGCAATAAGCGTGACCCCGGAAGCGGCTGTCCCGCACTTGAAGGGGTCAACCGGATTCACGCGATTCTCGGCACAAGCGAGCAGTGCATCGCGGTGCATCCGTCCGATATGTGCGTCGCGCTTGCGGCGCTGGACGCTGTCGTCCATCTTGCAGGCGAGAGCGGCACGCGAGTGCTGCCTTTTGCCAATTTTCACCGGCTGGCCGGCGACACGCCGCAGATCGATACGAACCTTGCGCCCGACGAAATCATCACCGCCGTGGAACTGCCGCCTGCCGGTTTCGCGGATCATCACGCCTACGTGAAGGTCCGCGACCGGGCGTCGTATGCATTCGCTCTGGTTTCGGTCGCGCTCGGTCTGCGGCTTGAAGACGAGAAGATTGGCGAAGTGAACTGCGCGCTTGGCGGCGTCGCGCACAAACCCTGGCGCGACCTGGAAGCGGAAGCCTGGTTGCGCGGTCAAGCGCTTACACGCGATGCGGTGCGCGGTTTCGCCGACATGCTGGTGCGCCAAGCGCGCGGCCGCCGCGGCAACGCGTTCAAGATCGGACTCACCACGCGAGCCGTGGTGCGAGCATTCGAAATGGCGACGCAACGGCGTTTCACGGAGGAGGCGTAATGGCACGAACAGAGGCTTTGCGTACCGAATATCCACTGGGCCCCGCGACCGGGGCACCCGTCAATCGGGTGGACGGCAGGTTGAAGGTGACCGGCGCCGCGTGTTACGCCGCCGATTTCACGGCCGAAGGCCTGGTGTACGGCTTCGTTGTGTCGAGCACAATTGCGAGCGGCCGCATCGTCGCGATAGATGCGTCCGCGTCGCATGAAACGCCGGGCGTGCTGCTCGTTCTGACCCACGAGAACCGGCCCGAGTTGCCGCTGGCGGACGCCGCCTTCAAGGATCAGATTGCGCCGGGTGGCATGCCGTTTCGGCCACTTTGGGACGATCGCATCTGGTACAGCGGGCAACCCGTCGCGCTGGTGGTTGCCGAGACGCTCGAACTCGCGCGCCATGCGGCTTCGCTTGTTCGCGTGCGTTACGAAACTACGCCACATTGCACGGAGCTGTCCCGGGTAATTTCCAATGCCTATCCGCCATCGCAGGAAAAGGGCGGCTTCGAGCCGCCCCCCTCGCCGCGCGGCGACGCCATCAGCGCGTTCGTGGACGCCCCCGTGCGCACCGACGCGTTCTACAGCACGCCGATCGAATACCACAATCCGATGGAAATGCATGGCTGCACGGTCGTGCCCGATGCAGACGGTCGACTCACGGTCTATGAGAAAACCCAAGGTGTGCTGAATACCCGCGAGTACCTGATGAACGTATTCAGCCTTCCGGCCGAAGCGGTGCGCGTCATTTCGCCGTTCGTGGGCGGTGCATTCGGCTCCGGTTTGCGGCCTCATTACCATCTGCCGCTGGCGGTAATGGCCGCACGCGACCTGAAACGGCCTGTGCGTGTCACGCTGACCCGACAGCAAATGTTCAACTTCGTGCACCGCCCGCAATCGATCCAGCGCGTTGCGCTCGCTGCGGCGACGGACGGGCGGCTCGCGGCGGTGATCCATGAAGCAGTCTCGGAGACCTCGCAGTTCGAAGATCACTGTGACGTCGTGGTGAATTGGGCTGGGCAGTTGTATGCATGCGATAACGTGCGGCTCGGCTACAAAGTCGCGAAACTGGACGTCTGCACACCAGGCGACATGCGCGCGCCGGGCGCGACGCAGGGCATGTTCCCGCTGGAGTCCGCCATGGACGAACTCGCGGAGAAGTTGCAGATGGACCCGCTGGCCTTGCGGGTGGTGAATTACGCCGAGCGCGATGCAAACAAGAACCTGCCGTTTTCCAGCAAAGCGCTTCGTGAATGCTACCAGCAAGGCGCGGAGCGCTTCGGCTGGGCTGGCCGGCCGCTCGCGCCGCGCAGTTTGCGCGACGGCACGGAGCTGATCGGCTGGGGCATGGCGACCGGCGCGTGGGACGCGATGCAAAAGCCCGCCTCGGCGCGCGCGGTGCTGAAAAGCGACGGCCGCGTCACGGTGTCCAGTTCGACGGCTGACATCGGCACTGGCACGTACACCGCGATGACCCAGATCGCGGCCGACACGCTCGGCATCGATGTCGCCGACGTGCGCTTTGAACTCGGTGACTCCACGCTCTCGGAAGCACCGATCGAAGGTGGCTCCTTTACCGTGTCCTCAGTGGGCAGTGCGGTGCAGGCAGCATGCTCGCGATTGCGCGATCGTCTCGCGACGTTGGCACGCGAATACGGCGGCGAGCAGTTTGCTCAAGCAACGCCGGCCGAGATTCGCCGTGACGGCATGCAGCTGTCTTGCGGTACCGGGCGACGTGGCGCGATAGCGATCGACCAGCTGCTAAGTCGGGCGGGGCTCGAACGACTGGACGAATCCGCAACGGTCAGTCCTAAAGAGCAGCAAAAAAAATATTCGATGGGTACGCATTCGGCCGTTTTCGCCGAAGTGCGCGTGGACGAAGCATTAGGGACGGTACGCGTTACGCGCGTAGTCAGCGCTGTCGCTGCGGGCCGGATCGTGAATCCGAAAACCGCCGCCAGTCAGATCGCGGGCGCGGTGGTCTGGGGCATCAGCATGGCGCTGCAGGAAGAGGCGCAATTCGATCATAACCTGGGCCGGGCGATGAATCACAACCTGTCTGAGTACCATATTCCCGTGAATGCCGACATCGATCGCATCGAAGTCGTGTTTGTCGACGAATCCGACAACGTGGTCAATCCGCTAGGAGCCAAGGGGGTGGGGGAGATTGGCGTGGTGGGCGTTGCGGCGGCAATCGCAAATGCGATCTGGCATGCGACGGGCAAGCGTATTCGCGATCTGCCGATTACCTTGGACAAGGTAATTGCCTGATTTCGGCACCACTTTCATAAATTTCGTCTTCCACCGCAGCTATCGCCCGCGAACTGGCGCTCTCGTTAAGACTTATTCGACGCCTACGCTCGGAGATCGCAGTTAGTCGGTACTCGGAGCATGTGGCAAGACTCGCGGCCCTGTTTTGTTTCTTTGACTCAGGCCATCTCGACAGCGTTCGTGCCGGTCGTGATCGATGAGCCAACGGTCGAATCGGCCATTGAAGTGTGCCAGTGGTATGTGAAGGAGTTTGGTCGCATCTTCAATCCTGACATGGCGATCGAAGAGGCAGCGACACATGTGCTGACGAAGCTGAAAGAACGCGTGGCTTCAAAGAACGGCGGTCAGATTCCAGAGATTGCAACTCGGTAATCAGAATGTGGAAATGCCTGAAAAGAGTTGCGGCCTTTCTGCTCGCGGTACGGGTTTAAATCGGACGCGCAAAAGTTCAAGATGGCACTCGAATGGCCAGTGTTCCGTTCCGCTGATTCGCGAACAAAGTCTGTGCAGCTTTTCGAGGATGGAATCGGCGTTTGCAGTCCAGATGAGCGGCCCGCAGTTTGCGTTGTAGTGGGAGACGAATTGATCAATACGCTTGATCAGTTGTTTGACCGAGCTGAACGAGCCTCTGCCGATCGCCTCGTCGGTGATCAAGGCAAAGAAGCGTTCGACTTGGTTGAGCCACGAACTGTATGTGGGAATGAAATGCACGTGCCAGTGAGGGCGTGCCGCCAACCACGCCCTGACCTTCGGGTGCTTGTGACTGCCGTAGTTGTCCACGATGCAGTGCCCGTCGAGCTCTGCGGGGACGGCCTTGTCGATCCGCTCAGAAACGACTGGAACCCCTGTTGCCGGTGGCGCGGCTTGCAGGTAGCGAGCGCGGCACCGTTGAGCACGTTCAGTGCAGCGAATAGCGTGGTTGTAGGGTGACAAACATAATCGTGCGTGACGCGTTCGACGTAGCCGAAGCCCCAGCAGCATGGGCTGAGTGCGTTCGAGCGCCTAATACTGGCCCTTCTCGTCCACGCACAAGACCAAGGCATTCTCGGGCGGGCTCAGGTACAGGCCGACCACATCGCGCAGTTTCTCGATGAAGAGTTGATCGGTCGAGAGCCTGAGGCTCTCGCTGCGATGCGGTTGCGGGCCGAGCAGCTTGAAGTAACGGTGCACACTCGGCGGCGAGATAGCCGTTTCGGCGGCGATCGTGCGTACGCTCCGGTGCGCGGAGCCATCCGCCGGCTTTGTGTGCAGGGTCTTGTAAATCAGTTGAGCCAGTCGCTCATCGTCAATCGTGCGCGGTTTGCCGGGATGTCGTGCTGGCTTTTTTTGCAACGACTATCGTCCCAGGCCATGAGATAAGGCTTCTTGAGATTTCCTTCAGCGACCTGCGATAAACTAGTGTTCTGTTCTGTTGTTAACTAATCTATGTTCCCGTAGCATGCTGGGATCAACGGAACAGGAGATACCAGCACGTCCATGGGACGACCGAAGGCCGAATCATCAACGGCCTGTATGACGAAGTTAAGCCGGCTTTGAAAAAGTTTAGCTTCCGAGGGGCAGCTAGAACCTGAGAGATGGCGGGCGCGCGCCGAACCATGTTGACGTGCGAAAACCGGCAGAACTCGAGACCCGCACTGCACCCGGCTCAGCCCACTATGTATCTGCGAAGAAACGCCTAGCCCGTCTCGACGCCAGTTGGCCGCCGTACGTCGTGATCGTCGCTCAACTGTTCCAGGACGGAACAATTAATACTCAACAGCCAGTTATCCGAACAAGAGTGAGGAGAGACATGCCATGCGCGCTGATCTCGCGCAATACAAGGCATCGACGCTCATACTCTCGCCCTGGTTTCCATCCGAGGCTATGCAGCAACAGCGATAGTCGTGCACGGAAATGGCGAACGCAAAACGTTTGGCGTTCCTGCGTACTTCGCGTCCGCGAGCGCCGCATGCAGGTCTGCCGTTAAATACGCCAAAGCGTATATCGATGGCCGGCGATGCCCTTAGCCGCCATTTTCACTTCAGTAGGTCTGCGCGAGTCGTTTGTGCAGTCGAAGCTAGCAGCGGGCGATGGCTCGCGAAAGCGCGCGAGAAGCGCGAGTGGATAAAAAAGCCACAGACGTAGCTGCGGCCGGAACACACACGCCGCGCAAGGGGCGCTGAGGTTGGTAACTCGAGTTTTTGACGCAATCGGATGCCTCGTCTCGATGGACTTTATCGGCTGAAACGGCTCAGCTTGTCTCCAGACGCGTATAGAGGTGTGTGCCGCGCCGGTGGGTAGTCTGGGCTGGCACGTCTTTCAGGGTGACTTACGATCCAACGGCTTCACTGGTAGTGGTAAGTGACGGGTGATGGCAGGCTCGAGCAACTTCAGATGCACATCGACTACAGCGTTGGCCGCCCGTTCGATTGTAATGCGCTCGGGACTAGGGAGCGCTAACGCGGCTGACGTTGTAGGGCATGCCAGCGGGCAAACGGCCTGCGTCGCGGCCATCGAGCTTGAAACGCAAACGCCGGATGAAATCTTCAGCGGTCGCGGTCAGCAATTGCTCGCTGGAGTAGGCGAGGTACATTCCGACCTTCGGCGTCGATTCGGTCAGGTTGAGCAGTTTCAGCAGACCTTCATCAGCACGCTGCGATAACAAGGGTTTCGCGAGCGACGTAAAGACGGCGACCGCCTGCATCTGCATCGCGAGTTCAAGGTACAGATTCATCGAGGAACAGCGCGTTATATGTTCCGGCAGCGGCATACCATGTTCGCCGAATAGCGTTGGGACGAAGCTGGACTCGTCGCTCGGCGAATCTAGCAACAGCCAGGGTAGTGCGTGAATCTCCTCGATCGTTAAGGTCTCGCTGCCCTGGTATGACGCAGCAATCGTCAGCAGCACCTCGAGTTCGTACAGCCTGGTCCATTCGAACGTCGCGTTCTTCGGCTCGCCGTATTGCGTGAAGATCGCGACATCGACCGTTCCGTGTTGCAGTCCATCCGCAATATTCTCGCCGCGCCATTCAATCACATCCAGCTTGACAGTTGGACGCGCGGCCTTCAGTTCGATCAGGGTATCGGCAAGTGCGAGGGTTGACGCAGGCGGCGTAATTGCAAGCGTCAGCCGGCCCCCGCGCTCTCCACGGGCGGTTTGCGCGTCTTCCGCAATGCGCTCGATTTCCCGTTGTACGATAAAGGCGCGCTTCAACACCTGGTGAGCGAACGGAGTCAGTGTTGCGCCAGTCGCCGAGCGCGTCAGCAATTGGACACCCAATTCAACTTCTAACTCGCGAATCGAGCGGCTGATTGCCGGTTGGGTCAGAAACAGGCGCCGGGCGGCCTCATGAAGACTGCCAGCCTCGGCGACTGCACGTAGCGCATCGAGTTGTCTCAACTTCACGATGTCCCCATATCTCATCCGCAGGCGTTTATCATAGCGGGACAAAATACGGTCGGTGCAGCGACGCGAGTGCCTTGTTCGCTATCGCCCTCTTACCCCCGAATAGAATGGGGGGGGGCATACCATACTCTGCCCATGGGTCGGGCGACCGTGGATAGTAATTCATATCACGCTTCGTGTAGGGCAGCGTTGAAAAGTCGGAGGGTAGCGCACCCGGCGAATTCACATGCCAGAGCGCGTCCGACCCAGGGCGGAATCCTGTCTGGTAGTGGTTGCTGGACTTCACGACAATGATGCGCTTGCGGTCGAGATTGATTCCCAATCCCGTCAGCGAATCGCGCTCGAATAATTGCGTACGGATGGAACACACCGCAATGTCGATCCCGCCGGCGCGCAACCACACGGACAACCCCATCGGAATCCGGCCCCCCCATGCGCCGCCGCTGTGATTGTCCACCACGCCCATGACTTCCACCTTTAGATCAACCGGGTCCGACGACGCCGGCCCGCATTTACCGCCTAACCTGATATTCAGAGTCGCACCGACCCCTGCCGATGCACAGACCTTCGCTACCAACGGGTCCCAGAATGCGCCGATCACGGCGTCGGTCACATTGCGTTCGAGCATCGCTTTCAGGAAGAACGTACTGTCGCCCGATGCACCGCAACCCGGGTTATCGGCGAAGTCACCCAGCACGATTTGCCCACTCATCGCAATCGCCCGATCCAGTGACTCCGCGATCGACGGATAGTTCGGACGCAAGGCAGCCCTTGCCTCGTAGAGCCGCTCCGCGATGTTTGCGGCCACTCTAGCGGCTTCCCGTGCGTCGTCGTTTGCATAGACGAGCACGCGGGTCCCGACATCCTCCACATCGGCCCATGGAAAACCATGTCCGATGCTTGCAGACAGAATGGATGGGCTTTCTTCCACCTCCGTCAATTCATTGACGATATCGCGCATCGGAGGATCGAAAGTAGGGTAGAAGCCGACGATCCGCGTATCCTTCAGCGCTCCTGTCAACGTGACCTCGCCTTTGGAGACTTTCTGGCAGATGTCGTAGACTTCGTGCGCCCGATCCGCAAAATCGATATGCGGATACTCCTTGGCAATGATCATGAGATCGGACTTCTCGACCATCGTTTCCGTCAGATGACAGTGCGGATCGATCACAACGCCGATCACCGCATTGTCGGCTATCTCGCGAAGCCGCGTGAGGATATCGCCCTCGCAGTCGTCATACCCTTGCGCGACCATTGCGCCGTGCAACATAAGCAACAGCATGTCGACCGGGCCGGCCGATTTCAGGTCGCCGACAATCGTGTCGCGCAGCCGCTCATAGGCGGTCTTGACCGTACGACCGGAGGGTTCGGCATAAGCAGTGATACTTTCAATCACTGTGTGTCCGTCGGCTTCCGCCCTGTTGCGAAAGACTTTTGGAACGACACCGAGCATCGAGTCAGAAGCGGATCCTCTCTCGTGAACAATGAAATCTTCATAGGAGGTCGGAAACGGCGAAAAGGTATTTGTCTCGGTAACGAGTGAAGCAACGAAAACGCGCATGATTTATATCCCGGAACGCCAATAAATTGAGTGAGGTTTCGACCGGCTGACAGAATCAGGCGGCGCGTCCGGGAATCGGCGGTTGGACCTCTGCCGGAATCGGGCACACGTACGGCTCTTTGGCGAGACACTCCAGCAACTCCGTGCGCGCTGCCGCGAGCAGCAGCGGGTTCGTGTAAAGCTCGAGTGCGGTGGCGGCCATCGTTTTCGCGGCCAGCGTCATCCCCTTGTGTGCCAGCGCACTTTTGCCTTGCGAGACCCACTGCCACGAATGCGGTGACGTACCAAAAGCGAAGCACGCCGTCATGCATTGCACAGTCGGCGTGACCCAACTCACGTCGCCGACGTCCGTCGAGCCGTGCATCTTCGACGGACGCTCGTTGTAGAGTTCATCGACACCATCGAACAACGCCTTCGGCTGGCGCCACGCTGAAGCCAGCATCCGGCCGGCCATCTCGATCTCTTCGGGGCGGGTCGTACGGTGCATCGACTCGGCGAATTGCAACTCCTCGTCGTCATACTGCGGCGCGCCGAACTGCTTGAGTTTCGCCTGCATCAATTCGTTCAACGTCGTGTTGCGCAGCAGGTTCGAACACGCCGAATGAACCTCGATCTCCAGTTCGCAGTCGGTCATCAGCGCCGCACCGCGCGCGATATTGCAGATCCGCTCGTAGAGTTCGCTCGCATCGCGATTGCGCGGTGCACGAATCATGTAGAGCGCCGCCGCATTCGGTTGCACGACATTCGGCGCAATGCCACCGGTGTCCGTAATGGCGTAATGCACGCGCGCGTCCGGGATCATGTGTTCGCGCAGAAAGTTGGTGCCGATGTTCATCAGTTCGAGCGCGTCGAGCGCGCTGCGGCCGAGATGCGGCGACGCGCCTGCATGCGCAGCCACGCCCTTGAAGCGGAAGTACGCCTGTTTAACCGCGAGGCTCTCCATGTTCATGATCGAGTTCGCGACACCCGGGTGCCAGGTGATCGCGGCCGAGACATCGTCGAACACGCCCGCGCGGGTCATGAAGGTTTTACCCCAGCCGCCTTCTTCGGCAGGACAACCGTAGAACCGCACCGTGCCTTCAATGCCGTTGCGTTCCAGCGCATTCTTGACGGCGACCGCCGCCAGGTGAGCGCTGGTGCCGAGCAGATGGTGGCCGCAACCGTGGCCGTTGCCGTTCAAGATTTCGGTCGACGGACAGGCATTGAGCGCGAGGCTCTCCTGACTTAGCCCGGACAGCGCATCGAACTCGCCGAGGATGCCGATCACCGGGCCGCCGGAGCCGGCCTCCGCGACGAACGCCGTTGGAATGCCCGCCACACCCTCGCGTACGGAAAAACCGGCCGCTTTCAGAAATTCAATATGTGCGGCGGCGGACTTCTGTTCGGTGTACCCCAACTCCGCGTATTGCCAGATTTCATCCGACAGCTGAATGTATTTGTCTTTACTGCTTTCGATAAAGTCTTGAACCAGGTCGATCGACACGGATGTCTCCTTAATGTGAGGGAACAATGAGTGGTGACGCGGCGACGCCCCGTACCAGGTCAGAATTGATGATTGATACCTAGCGTCACGCTCGATACCGTGCGTCCCGCTGCAGGCGTCGGCGAGCCGCTGTCGTAGTTGTAAGTGACGCTGGAGTTCGGGCCATTGCGCATCAGACCTAGCCGTGCGTACACAGACGTTCTTTTCGACAGAAAGTGATCGATGCCGAGGGTCGAGCCATACGCGTAATCCTGCGATTTCGTCGTATCGCGATACGCAACCGAGGCGCGCAGCAGATTGCCCCTCCACCACTTCTGCAGACCAAGCAGATAGGTACTGGCGATAGCGCTATCCGCTGCCTGCGGCACGTATCGAATATAGGCGCCCTGGGCGATGAATGGTCCGACGTCATAGAGCAGCGAGGCGAGGTAGGTGTCCGTGCGCTTGCCCGGCGCGGTAGTCGCAGCGCCGACACAACTGCCCGAGATCGCCGGGTCGCACCAGCTTTGCCCGAACGCGATCGACAGCACCGCGCGTTTGTCGACGTAAGACACCGTCGCGGAGCGTTGACTCACGGCGGGGCCTACCGTCTGGTCTCCTTTGAGCGAGTAGCTCACGTCAAAGCCGAATGGCCCGAGGCGCGGTGAGATATAGCGCAGTGTGTTGGGCAGGCGTCCCAGCGCACTGCTGTTCGCACCGAGCCCCAGATCCGAGGTGCCGAGAAAGTAGGTATAGACCGATTCGTGCGCGACGCCTAGGAACGGGTCCGCACCGAGCGCGGCAGCGCCGCCGGACGTATATTGACGGCCCAGCGTCAGTTGCCCGTACATACGGTTCTGGATCCCGATATAGGAAGCGCGATTGAAAAGCGACGTCGAGTCCTGAACGGCGCCGGTGTTACCGAGGAAGCCATTTTCTAGCCGGAAGAACGCGGTCCATTGGTTACCGAGATACTCTTGCCCATAGAAGCCGAACTTCGATGTCAATGCGCCGCCCGATTGCACTCGCGTGATGCTGTACGGACCGTCCTTCGTATAGTTGACGCCTATATCCACGGTGCCGTAGAGCGTCACAAAGGTGCGCTCTGAAGCGACTCCGAGCGTTTGCGGCCCGAGGCCCGATCCCCAGTACTGGAAGATCTGCTGCATTTGCGAGGTGGTCGCGTACGCGGCCGCCGCCGCGTCTGGCGGCGCGCCCGGCGACACCTCCGCGAAAGCGCCGCTACCGGCCAGCGTGGCTATCGAAGCGGCTAGCGCACTCAACGTCTTTTTTTTCATTGCAGATCTCCACTTGCGTGTTTTGATAGGTGCGCTGGTGAACGGGCGTGCCGCTCCCTCGCCTCTCTTTCGAGCGCGAAATTTGGTTCGGTGAGAGGATCAATACGGGGGGCCACCGGCGGCCCGCGAGGGGCCGGCCGGGCCGTTTGCTATGAAGCGCGCTTGCGCGGCTCAGGCAGGCTGGACATCGCACAGATCGTGACGATTCCGCAGGCGACCATGTAGAGCGCCAACGACATCGGATTGCCCGTCTTCGCGAGAAGCCAGGTCACGATGAACTGGGCCGATCCGCCGAAGAGCGCGACGCCGATGCTGTAGATGACCGAAAGTCCGCTCGCTCGCACGCTGGCCGGAAACATTTCCATCAGCAAAAGCAACATCGGCGCAGTGCCGAAGCTGCTCGCGGCGGTGACCACGGCGATGATGACAAGGGCCAGCGGGACACTGGGAAACATGTTCATTGCCCAGATCGCGGGATAGATCAGCAGCGTGGTCAGCGCGACGGATGCAATCGCGACGGGTTTGCGCGACACCGTGCGGTCAGCGATCAGGCCGGATATGATGCACATGAACATCATGGTCGCGCCCGACACGCAGCCCGCCATCAGCGACAGCGAAGTGGGCAGGTGCAGCACGCGGACCATGTAGGTCGGCATGAAGAAAACGACGAGGTACATGCCAACCGTTCCCGCGACGATAGACAGCACGCCGCGCACGATCTTGGTGCCATGCTCGGTGAACACCGTCGCTAACGGATGAGCTTCCGTGGCCTGGCTGTCCAGCGTTTCGTCGAGATGGGCGCGGATATACAGCCCGACCGGCGCGATCAGCAAGCCCAGCAGAAACGGCAGACGCCAGCCCCAGGATTCGAGCGCCGTTGGCGGGAGGCTCGCATACAGCACGGCGCCGCTCAGCGCGCCCAGCAGGGCGGCGAACCCCTGGCTCGCTCCCTGCCAGCCGATCCGGAAGCCACGGCTGCCGAAACTGCCGGACTCCATCAACATCGCGGTTGATGCGCCGATTTCTCCGCCGAGCGAAAAGCCCTGCAATACGCGGCCAAATACGATGGCGAGGGTGCCTACGGTTCCTGCCGTTGCATAGGTGGGTGCAAAGGCGATGCACAGCGTGCCGCACACCATCAGCGAGATCGTTAGCGTCATCGCTGCCTTACGTCCGCGCCGGTCAGCGAAACTACCGATCACCATCGCACCGAGCGGCCGCATCACGAACCCGATACCGAATGTGCCGACCGCCAGCAGCAGGGAGCCGTACGCGCTGGTGACGGGGAAGAACAGCTTGCCGAGCAGCATTGCGAAGAAGCTATAGACCGTAAAGTCATACATTTCAAGCGCGTTGCCGATCGAACAGGCGGCGATGGTGCGTAGCTGGGAAGTTGGCCGGCTACGGCGAACGCCGAGGGACGCGTCGGCTGATTGCAGGGTGACATTGCTCATCGAAATTCCGGGGGAAGGCGACGGTTTGATGGCAAGCACAGCAGCGATTCACAAAGGCGGGGAACCGGCATCGGCTTGAGTTGAAGCCAGTATTTCCGGGACAAAAAACCCCCGCTATTCACTTTTTTTTAGGCCGATGAATTTTTGTATGCAGCCACGGCGGCGCTCATCCAAGGGGGCGGCATAGCACGGCAGCACGACAGCGGCGAGCGCAACACCGCTCGCGAACGCAGGGACCGGCAGTCTATTCAGACGTGGGGACGGTTTTGTCGCAATATCGCGGTCAAGTAAAATTCGTCTCCCGCAATGCATGACAAACATGATGGCAAAGACGAAGTCGCCGCGCGAGACGCTGCCGGCTAACATTGGCAAGTTGCTGAAGCGGCTGCACTACCCGCTGGACGTCATCCTGTTGTGCGTCCGGCGGTACGTGGCTTACTCGCTGAGCCTACGTAACCTCGGGGAAATGATGGCCGGGCGGGGTATCAAGGTCGATAATTCGAGCGTGCACTGGTGGATTATCAAGCTGCTGCCGGTGTTTGAAAGAGCATTCCGCAAACGCAAATGGCCTGTCGGCAAAAGCTGGCGCGTTGATGAGACCTACGTCAAGGTCAAAGGCCAATGGAAATACTTCTACAGTGCCGTCGACAAGGCGGGCAACACGGTGGATTTCCTGCTGCGTGCCCATCGCGCTCGCGCTCGCGCGCGAAATGATGCGCTATGTGGTGAGCGGCAGCGGCGTGCTGACCTATAGCGCCGCGATCGTTGGCGCGTTTGGGCAGACGCCGCTTGCGAAGCGGCCGGACGTGCAGTACGTGATGGCGCCGGGCAGCTTCGCGGCGGGGCGCATCGGCGTGCTCGAGTCGCAGCCGGGCGTGTCGTGCGGAGTCTGGCAGATGCGGCCCGAGAGCCGCGGCCACGTGCATATCCGCAGCAGCGACGCGAACGTCGCGCCGGTGATCGCGCCCGAGTATCTGAGTCATCAACTCGATCGTGCGACGGTCGTCGAGGGACTGAAACGCGGCCGCAACCGACGAGCAACTGCTGCAGTACGCGCGCGACAACGGCTCGACGGTGTATCACGCGGTTGGTACTTGCCGAATGGGCGACGACGCGACGGGCGTGGTCGATGCGAATCTGCGCGTGCGCGGGATGACGGGCTTACGGATCGTGGACGCGTCGGTGATGCCGTCGATTACGTCGACCAACACCAATGCGACCGTGCTGATGCTCGCGGAGCGGGCGGCGGAGATCATTCTGCGAGGCGTGAAGCAGGCGCAGGCGGCAGTGGAAAAGTGAGGGAGCGAATCAAGCCTGCGATCGCAGCGAAACGTAAGTCGGTCCCGCGCACTTCGCGTGCCCCGGCGGGGGAATCCGGTGCGTGCAGCCACGCAGCAAGCGCCGTCGCTGGCTGCTGTGCCCTGGGTAGTCGGCAACCGGCGCGCGGTGACGTTGCGAACTGCATGTATTCCAAAATCGTATAGATAGAACGTTATTCTTCATTATAAAAGCATGTCGATCGCCGCTACTATGCAGACTCCTGGCTGTGCCCCCGCGTGAACGGGCCGGCGCACGGCGTCCAAAGGCGGTGTGGCTGCGCTGGACCAACGCGAAAGGGCTGAACCAACCATTCACTGATACGCAGCGTCGTCGAAGGCGCAGCGAGCGTGTGAGGAGACTCGAACGTGAAAATGACCTTTCGCTGGTATGGCGACACCGACCCCGTGCCGCTCGCTTACATCCGTCAGATTCCCGGCATGGTCGGGGTCGTCTCGGCCATCTATGACGTGCCTGTGGGCGAGGTGTGGCCGATCGACAGAATCCTGGCGCTGAAGGAGAAGATAGAGGCTCACGGCCTGACGCTGGAAGTGATCGAAAGCGTGCCGGTGCACGAGGACATCAAACTCGGAAAACCGGCGCGCGACTCGCTCATCGCCAACTACGGCCAGACACTGCGAAACCTCGGCGCCTGCGGTGTGAAGGTAGTGTGCTACAACTTCATGCCGGTTTTCGACTGGACCCGCACATCGCTGGAAATGCCTCTGCCTGATGGGTCGACGACACTCGCGTTCGACACGCAAGCGATCCGCGAGCTCGACGTCAGCAAGGGTATCCAGTTACCCGGCTGGGACGCGAGCTACCGACCCGAGCAATTGAAAGCCCTGTTGCGCGACTACGAAGCGCTTGACGAAGCTGGTCTCTGGGCCAATCTCGGCTACTTCCTGCGCGCGATCATCCCGGTGGCCAAAGAAGCCGGCATCAAGATGGCAATCCACCCCGACGATCCGCCGCGGCCGATTTTCGGGCTGCCGCGCATCGTGAAGAATCGTGCGGACCTGCAGCGCGTGCTGGCTATCGTCGACGATCCCGCCAACGGCCTGACGCTGTGTTCGGGCTCGCTCGGCGCGGACCTGCAGAACGATATTCCGGCACTGGTGCGCGAGTTCGGCGCGCGTGGCCGGATTCACTTTGCACACCTGCGTAACGTGCAAGTCAATGCGGCGGGCGATTTTCATGAGACCTCGCATCGTTCGGCCGACGGCTCGCTGGACATGGCGGAAATCGTCAAGGCCTACTTCGACACTGGCTTCGAAGGCTATGCCAGGCCCGACCATGGGCGAATGATCTGGGGGGAAACGGGCCGCGCCGGCTACGGGTTGTTCGACCGTGCGTTGGGCGCGGTCTACCTGAACGGCATCTGGGAGGGCCTCGCCAAACATCCGGCCGATCATGCGGCTGAGTAATGCCTGCGTGGCTTCGCTCGCACCGCGCACTGCTGGCGAAGTCATCATTCCCGTCTATGATCGCGCGAGCCTTGCGCCGGGCATCGTCCATCTGGGCCTCGGGGCGTTTCATCGCGCGCACCAGGCCGTATACACCGAGCACGCGTTGCGCGCTGGCGATCACCGCTGGGGCATCGTCGGCGTGTCGTTGCGGCATGCGGACACGTCGGAAGCGCTCACTCCGCAAGATCATCTTTATGCCGTGAATGTGCGCGACGGCACCGCGGATTCGTTCCAGGTGATCGGTGCGCTGATCACATCGCTGGTCGCGCCGCAGTCGCCCGCCGCCGTACTCGATGCAATGACCGATCCGCGCTGCCATATCGTCAGCTTGACGATCACCGAGAAAGGCTATTGCCACAATCCGGCCAGCGGGCTATTGCAGTGCGATCATCCCGACATTGCCCATGATCTGCGCGAGGCTGCCGCACCGCGTAGCGCGATCGGCTTTGTCGTACGCGCGCTGGCGCTGCGCCGCGTGGGCGGGATGGGCCCGTTTACCGTGCTGTCGTGCGACAACGTGCCGTCCAACGGCGACACGATGCGCGCGTTGACGCTGGCGTTCGCGCGCAAGGCGGATCCTCTGCTGGCCGAATGGATCGAGCAGGAGGGCGCATTTCCCAACACGATGGTAGATCGGATCGTGCCGCTAACCTCCGGCGCCGATCGCGTGCGTGTAGCAAAGCAACTCGGTGCCGACGATGCGTGGCCGGTGATGACCGAGCCGTTCTCGCAATGGGTGATCGAGGATCGCTTCGCGGGACCGCGGCCGGCCTGGGAGCGCGCAGGCGCGACGCTCGTGGGTGACGCGCGTCCGTATGAGCAGGCGAAATTGCGGATGTTGAACGGCGCGCATTCGGTGCTCGCGTACCTAGGGTCGCTGATCGGCTATGACACCGTCGATCAGGCGATCGGCGCACCGGCGGTGCTGAACTTTGTCGAAAGCATGTTGCGCGACGAGGTGGAGCCGACGCTGTCGCGACCTGCTTTGGCCACCTATCGCGCCGAACTGTTCGCGCGTTTTCGCAACACTGCGCTCGATCACCGCTTGCAGCAGATCGCGACCGACGGCTCGCAGAAACTGCCACAGCGCTGGCTGGAAAGCGTGCGCGCCAACCTGAAAAACGGCGCGCCGACCGAACGTCTCGCCTTTGCGCTGGCCGGCTGGATCGCATACCTGAGCGGTCAGGACGAGACAGGGCGCACTTATGTCATCGCGGATCCGCTCGCCGACACCCTGACCGCGGCGGTCCGTTCGACCTTGCTAGCGGGTGCAGTTGATGCGGTACGAACCCTGCTCGAAATCGAGTCGATTTTCGGTTGCGATCTGCGCGCGCACCCGCGCTTCGTCGCGCAAGTCGCGCGTCATCTGGATGCGATTCGCACGCAAGGCGTCGTCAAAGCAATGGGCGCTGTTGCCGCTTGAGGCCGTTCACGTGTCCGCCGCGACTGCCGCGTTCTGCCAGATAGCAAACCTTGATAATTGGAGTAAGACATGAGCGACTTGCTCGTCAAACCGTCAAAGCATGCCGAAGACGGCCAGATCATCCATATCACGCCGGAGAGCGCCAACTGGAAATACGTCGGCTTCGATGTCTTCGACCTGACGCCTGGCGCGACAGTTACTCGTGAAACGGGCGATCGCGAAGTCGTGGTCGTGCTCGTCAGGGGGCACGCAACGGCGGCTTGCGAAGGGCTCGCGAGCCGCGCGATCGGCGCCCGGATGTCGCCGTTCGATGGCGCGCCATGGTCCATGTACGTGCCGCCGCATACGCGCTACACGATCGTGGCCACGGACGACGTCGAACTCGGTATCTGCTCCGCGCCCGCGAAGGGCGGTCTGCCGCCGCGCTTCATTGCACCTGACGAGGTCAAGCAGGAAACCCGCGGCGCTGGCGCCAACCTGCGTCACGTGCGCCACATCCTGCCCGAAACCGAGCCGGCGGAGAGCTTGCTGGTGGTGGAATCGGTGACGCCGGCGGGCAACTGGTCGAGCTATCCGCCGCATCGGCACGATACCGACGATGGCGAGCAGCAGACCTATCTCGAGGAAACCTATTACCACCGCGTCTCGCCGCCGCAGGGCTTCGCGATTCAGCGCGTCTATACCGACGACCGAAGTCTCGACGAAACGCTTGCGGCGTACGACAAGCATGTCGTGCTGGTGCCGCGCGGCTACCACCCGGTTGCCGCCGCGCACGGCTACGATCTCTATTACCTGAACGTGATGGCCGGTCCGCGCCGTATCTGGCACGTACATAACGAGCCGGCTCATCAATGGTTACTACAACCCGGCGCAAGCGTAGCGGTGGACGGCGCGCGCTGAGTCCCGTTGCGGTAAGTCAGTCGCTGTCGGCGTCGGGGCCCTGGATGTCGAATCCGGCGGCCTCGCGCAGCGCTTGCAGCATCGCCCGCGCACCCGGCGAGAGCCTGTCGCCGCGCCGGGTGACGATGCCCGCCGGTCCAAGCTTCAGATCGAATTGGAACGGTAGCGGTTCAAGCGCACCCGCAATGCAATACGGCCGCACTGGCTCGCGCGCAAGCGGCGCGATCATATCGCTCATTTGCAGCAGACTTGTAATGACGGGCAGAGACGAACTCTCGACCACATCCGTCGGCAATGCGAGCTGTCGTTCGAGAAAAAGTTGCGTGAACTGATTACGCATCACATTGCCTTTCGGCGGCAAGATCCAGGTTTGCGGCGCCAGTTCGTCCCAGCTCAGAGCCTTGCGCTTGACGAGCGGGTGGCCAACGCGAGCGAACA
Organism: Paraburkholderia sp. BGA-UO-ETr-F12; assembly: GCF_059567945.1. Taxonomy (NCBI): domain Bacteria; kingdom Pseudomonadati; phylum Pseudomonadota; class Betaproteobacteria; order Burkholderiales; family Burkholderiaceae; genus Paraburkholderia; species Paraburkholderia sp. BGA-UO-ETr-F12. The sequence continues at coordinate 94,743 of NZ_JCAQOZ010000031.1, forward strand.
GCGCGTGCTGTGCTTCCGCGAGCGGGGCGTAATGTAGTTCCGCCAGATCGTCTGGATTGCGGATTCGCGCGACGATCATATCCAGCTTGCCTTCCTGTAGACGCTGCACCAGCACCTCGCTGAACTCCATTTCGATGTTCACGCGAATCTGCGGGAAGCGCTTCTTGAGCAGCGCCACGGCCTGCGGGACGAGGTTGGTGGCCGCTGTAACCTCGGTGCCGATCATCGCCTGCCCGGTCAGGCCGGCTTTGAGCGCGGACACTTCGTCGTATGCGTGCTGCAGCTCCGCCAGCACACTGCGTGCGTGGCGGATCAGCACCTCGCCGTACCAGGTGGGTTCGACACCGCGCGGATGCCGTTCGAACAATTGCACACCCATGGTGTCTTCCAGTTCCCGCAGCAACTTGGTCGCCCCGGGCTGCGTCATGTGCGCGGCGTCCGCCGCGCGCAATACCGAGCGATGGGTGTCGAGCTGAACGATCAGGGCCAATTGGCGCGTCTTCAGCCGCGTGGGGTCGAAGTGGCCCGTCGCGATGGCCTCCTCGCCGTTGTCACGATGAATGGACGAGGTCACGCTGTCGTCTCCATGTATTCCATATCGATATACAATTTGCGTTATTTTTCATTATAAAAGCATATCGATAGATTCTACTATGCAGAAGACGTCCCGCATTCAGAGGCGGGGCGGATTCCCATCACAGGCATCGACACCGGCTGCATCCAGCATCCGCGCATGCAGCCGCACAGGAGACGACGAAGCAATGAACACCCGCACCGCAGACATCCCGCCGGAAGGCATCACGACCGACGAGTTCCTGGGCCGCGTCGCCAAGGTCCGCAGCGCACTCGACAAGGCGGGCCTGGTCGGCCTGCTCGCCTTCGGCGATTGCTGGCGTGGCGCGAACATCGGCTACTTTACCGAGTTCCGTCCACTCGACGGCGTGTCGGACATCGCCAACGCGATCCTGCTGCTGCCCGTGGACGGCGACCCCGTGCTGTTCGTATCGGATCAATGCTTCGACTACGCGACAAGCGTGACCGCTTTCGAGGTGCGCAGCCTGCGAGAAGTCACGCAACAGGTGCAGGCATTTTCGGCGCGGCACCGCGGCGGCACGGTCGGCCTCGCTGGCGCCGCCTATATCCCCGCGGACTTGCTGCAGCGCCTGAACGCCGGTCTCGGCGAACTGAAGCTCGAACCGACGATGGTGCTGGCTGAAATCAAGGCGATCAAGAGCGACGCCGAAGTGGCGTTGATGCGCAAAGCCGCCGCCTTGACCGATTCGGCGATGGCTGCGATCCGCGACGCGCTCGCCGACCGTCGTCCCTACACCGAGCGTGAACTTGCTCTGATCGCTGACCGCGCGATGCTCGCGGGAGGAGCGGACCGGACCGCGTTCGACTCGATGGTGCAATCCGGTCCGCGCTCGGCGTATAACCTGGCGCGCCCCACCGATCGCATCCTGCAACCAGGCGACCTGATCATGACCGACATCGGTGCCCGTTACCGCGGCTATGTGGCCGATGGCGGACGCGGTTTCACCTACGGCCCGGCGAATCCGGAGAAGAGGGCGATCGTCGCGGCAGCGGCGCGCGCGGTCGAGGCGGGACTCGCCGCCGCGCGTCCCGGCATGGCGGCGATGGAACTGAACGCGGTGATCCAGCAGGCGCTGGTGAAATCGAACTACGAACAATACTCGAGCGAAGCGCGTGGCCATGGCACCGGTCACGGCACCGGCATGGATCCGGAAGAAGAAGCGCCGTGGATCGGGCCGGGCAACCAGACCGTGCTGCAGGAAAATATGGTCTTTACCCTGAAGGCGACGATCACGGTGCCGAACGTCGGCGGCTTGCGCACGGAACGTATCGTGCGATTGACCGCGGGCGGCGTCGAAACGCTCGACCAGTTCCCGATGGAACTGCACTGGTGAGTGCAGCGAACTTACCGTAACGTGTCGGCGAACCCACGTCCCGCCGGCACGCAGCAGTTCAAAACATAGATTCCCGTAGAAGGGAGGAGACATGAATACATCGCCCATTTCATCCGGCAACGCGTCGGTTATCAGCCGTTCGGCCGTCAACCGTGTTCTGGTCGCTTCGGTGGTCGGGACCGCCATCGAGTGGTATGACTTTTTTCTTTATGCCACCGCTTCGGCTCTGGTGTTCGCCAAGCTGTTCTTCCCCTCGTTCGATCCGATGGTCGGCACCATCGCGGCGTTCGGAAGTTTTGCGGTCGGCTATCTCGCGCGGCCATTTGGCGCCGTGTTTTTCGGGCACTTTGGTGATCGCATCGGACGGAAGGCGACGCTGGTCGCGACGCTGACGATCATGGGCGTCGGCACCTTCGTGATCGGCCTGCTGCCGACTTACGCCTCGATCGGCTTCTGGGCCCCCATCCTGCTGGTGGCGATGCGCTTCCTGCAAGGGGTCGGGGTCGGCGGCGAATGGGGCGGCGCCGTGCTGATGGTGGTCGAAACGGCGCCGGCCAGCAAACGTGGCTTCTTCGGCGCGTTCCCGCAATTGGGCGTGCCCCTCGGGCTGATGCTCTCGACCGCGGTGTTCAAAGGCGTGTCGAGTATGCCGGCGGACGTGTTCTATTCATGGGGATGGCGCCTGCCGTTCCTGCTGAGCGTCGCGCTGATCGCGATCGGCCTGTTCATCCGCCTGCGCGTCATGGAGTCGCCGGTGTTCGAACAGATCAAGGCGAGCAAGCAGGTCGTGAAGGCGCCGTTGATCGAATTGCTGCGCCGGCATCCGAAAGACCTCCTGCTGACGATCGGCACGCGCTTCGCGGTCGACATCACCTTCAATGTGATTAACGTGTTCGTGCTGGTCTACGGAACGACGCGGCTCGGCTTGTCGCGTGGACTGCTGCTGAACGCCATCATTGTGGGCTGCGCGTTTGCGCTCATCACGCTGCCGCTGTTCGGCAAACTGTCGGACGTGATCGGACGCCGGACCGTTTTCATGCTCGGCGCGGTGTTCGTGGCGATCTATGGATTCGCGTTCTTTCCGTTGCTCGAGACACGCAATCCGACCTTGATTTTCGTGGCGTACGTCTGCGGTATCGCGTTGAGCCAGGCGTCGGTGTACGGCGTGCAATCGACGTGGTTTGCGGAACTGTTCGGTACGCGGGTGCGCTATACGGGTGCTTCGCTGCCGTATCAGATCGCCGGCATCATCACGTCAGGCCCGACGCCATTGATCGCCACCTATCTGTTCGCGACGTATGGCCAGACGCTGCCCATTTCGACCTATATCGCGGCGACAGCGTTGTTGAGCCTCGTGTGCGCGTTTTTCCTCGCGGAGACTTTCAGGCGGGATCTGTCCGCAGAGTCGGAAGATGAGGCGGCTGCAGCGCTGGGTACGGCCCTGTCAGGTTAATCGGGAGGCGGCGGTAGAACAAAGTATGTGTCGGGATAAGAGACGAGGTTTCGACAAGCCGGCATAAGATTAGGATGCCTTATATAATAGGCGAGTAAAATTGAACGGCGAGAGGATGACGCCCGCGCAGCGGAAATCCTTGAAGCCTATCATCGGGCTGATGACGCGTTTGATCGCGCGATGGTCCTGTTCCACAATAGTGTTCAGGTACTTGACCCTTCGGATCCGGATGAGCATGTCCCGTTCGGCGTTCAGGACATCAAGTGCGGCCAAGTTCGCGCCGCTCTTGTCGACGGTGACAGCTCAGGTTCTCGATTGTTACCGATCGCCTTTTCGAAGTGAGGTCGGGCAGCTCAAGCGTCTACACTGTCCGCTCGATGCAATCTGTCTCTGCGTGCGCAGAAAGCAGCATCGCCAACGTCAGCCTTAACAACTGGACGTCCATCTCCACGGTTTCCTATGCGAAGCTCGCCACAAGGTGCACGTTTGCGAAAGCGGATTCAGGTTCTGCTTCATCGATCAGATCGTGGGTTCTCGGGACTTCAGCATAGCGGGTCCCTTATTGCAAAAGAAGCCTTGAATTGTCCCGGCGTGTCCAGATCACACGGGTGCGATGACGCGCCGTGGTTGGGCGGCAGTTTTCTCCAATTGGGTGCGCTGGATGCGAGTTCGCACTCGATCAACCGCGACCGGATTCGGAAAGCGCGCGGCCGAAAATGCCGAGTTGTTTCAGTGCCGGCTCCAGTTGCAGGCCAAGGGGGCTGAGTGCGTAGCCGTCGCTCTGTCGAGCGATGACGAGGCCCGTATCTTCGAGTTCGCGAAGATTGCGCGTCAGCTCCTTCGGACTGATGTCCGGGATGACTCGCAACAGGTTGTTGTAGCGCTCACCACCCGACAGAAACAGCACGCGCAGGATGAGCAGCTTCCACTTGCCGCCGATGGTGCGGATGGCCAGATCGAGCGGGCAATTACCTACCGCGTCGACTGGCACGTCGCTCGCCTGCGGAGCGGATTTCAAACCGAGGTCCATGGTCACAACGTACCTCCCGGGGCGTTGACGCGATGCCACGCTGGCTCAAACAATTGAGCACCTTTCCCTGTGGATAGCGACGATGAATGCAAAAGCACAAGACTACCAGCAAGCCGACGCACCATTCCTGAATCCCGACGCGCGCAATGAAAACGTCATCGAACCTGTCGCCGTGTTGCCGGAGGGCTATCGATGACCCGCAGAATTCTGGTTTTGGGCGCAACGGGCAAGACCGGCACGCGCGTGGTCGCACATTTGACCGCGCGCGGCGCCGGCGTCGTGGCCGCCGTGCGCCGTCCCGACGCGCTAGTCTCGTCTACGGGAGCCGATCTCGTACATTTCGACTGGGACGAACCCGGTGGCCATGCGAAAGCGCTCGCGGGCATCGATGCCGTTTATCTCGTACCGCCGTCGTGCGTCGAGGATGCGTCGGCACCCATTGCGGTTTTCCTGCGCGAGGCCGCGTCGGCGGGCGTACGCCGCGTGGTGCTGCTTTCCTCGCTCGGTGTGACGTTTGCGGATGAACCGTTCGCATCGGGTCGCAGGAAGCACGAGGAGGCCGTGCGGGAATCCCCACTTGCATGGACGATCCTCAGGCCGTCCGGATTCTTTCAGAACTTCTCCGAAGGCATGGCGCAGCAGGGCATCCGCAATGATGGCGTGATCGTCAGCGCCACCGGCGATGGCGCGGTCGCGCTGGTCGATGCGTCGGACATTGCCGCAGTGGCTGCGGAAGCCCTGACACAGTCGGGCCACGAACGCGCGACGTATGCGCTGACCGGTCCGGCCGCCGTGACTTTCGCGGAGGCCGCCCCGGCGATCGGACAGGCGTGTGGACGTGAAATAGTCCATATGCCGGCGCCGCCGGGCACGTTAGAGCGCTTTCTGCGCGAGGCGGGGATTCCCGACGGATACCGGGCCATGCTGCTGCGGGATATGGCGGCGATCCGCGAGGGGCGAGCCGCACAGGTCAGCCAGCATATCGAACGTGTGACCGGGCGCGAGCCGATCGCGATCGAAACCTTTGTGCGAAATGCGGCGGATGCATGGCGGCGGTCGTGATCGATGCGGTGGCCGGATGCGGCGGCGGCTCATCTCCACCGCCGTATATCTATGTCGCTACAGATAACCGAACGGCGTCGGGGGTCGTTCGCGGTTTCGACCCACACGCCGTCACGCTCGATGGATACGCTGCCTCGCACCGCGCGGTGCGCGAGATAAAGGCAAATGGTCGGCTGCCTGAAGACACGAAGGTCCGGTCCTCAAAATATCTGAACAACCGAGCTTAACTTACCGGCAGCTCCGATTTGCACCGGAGCCAAAAAACGCACCGATCCGTGAAAGCCTGGGCTTCAAATACGCAGCTAACCGTCTAAATTGCCTCCAGACACCACAATCCGATATCTATATGTCCGAATCCGAAACAGTCAGAACGCAACTAACAGTCAACCACGGTGAAACCATTAGACGCGGTTTCACCGCGCAAAAACCGTCACCAATGCGAGGCACGATATGTCGCGGAAAAAATCCCAAACGTACCATGAGGCGAGGCACCTCGAATGTTGGTTCAGGAGTCCGACGAGGCTATGCGCCTTCTCCTGGGCAGCGCCATGCAGCGGCCCGAAAATGCAGCTTAAGTCTGCAACAGCGCTTTCTGGACTAGCTATTGTGATAAGTATTCTTATCACAATAGCACCATTGTTATGCCAAACTAGCACTTATGAAAACGCGCCTGATACCTTCGCCCGAATGTCACCCCGTGGATTTTCCCGGTGCCGACGAGCTGGCCATGCTGCGCGCCTGGTACGCCGGCATGGCGGTTCGCAAAGCCGTGGAACACTACCTGCCGGAGCGCATCGGGGCAGGGCAGTCGGCGCGCGGCGTCTTGGGCGGCGTTCGCCGGCGGCTGGCGAAAGTCGCACGGCAGGTTGGCCGGCCGGATCTCGCCACGATTTTTGAACACCCAGACGGTGAGCGGTTACGGGAAGCGAAAGCGGTCGCAGACGCGATTGAGTTTCTGCGGTATGCGCGCATGCCGACTCCGAAGATCAGTGACGACATCGGCATCTGGCTGCCCGCGCGAGCGGTCGCTACCCTGCACGCGCACGGTATCTCGACGCTGTCGGACCTCACCGTACGCATTCCGCGCCGGCGCCAGTGGTGGAAAGCCATTCCCGGCCTCGGTGCCGGCAGTGCGCGACGTATCGAGGCGTTCTTTGCGGCGTACCCAGAGTTATCCGAGCGGGCGAGGGCGCTCATTGCTGTCGCGCTGGCCAGCAGCATCGTGCCGTGGGAGCAACTGCGGCTTCCGCACGAGGTCGACGGTTCGGCTGGCGCCTATCGCGCCCCGCGCGCCGCCTGCACGCTTGATGCGGACAACGATTACCAGGCCGTTCAGGCGTGGCTGTCGCTGCACGAGTCCGCCGCGACGCAGCGCGCGTACCGTAAGGAAGCCGAGCGCCTCATCCTGTGGGCGATCGTCGAGCGTGGCCGGGCGCTGTCGTCGCTCACCACCGAGGACGCGGTTGCCTATCGCGCGTTCCTGCGCCGACCGACGCCGCGGGAACGCTGGGTGGGACCGGTCCGGTCGCGCAGCGCATCCGACTGGCGCCCGTTCTCAGGTGGCCTGTCCGCCCGCTCGGCTGCCTATGCGCTGTCCGTGCTGGGTGCGCTGTTCCATTGGCTCATCGAACAACGGTACCTGCTTGCGAATCCGTTTGCCGGGGTCAAGGTGCGGGGCAGCGCCCGCGGGAGCGTGCTCGATACGTCGCATGTATTCACAGAAGGGGAATGGCTGCTGATCCGGGCAATCGCCGACGGCCTCGAGTGGTCATACGGCTGGGCGCCCGTGGCGGCACAACGACTGCGCTTCGTCCTCGACTTCGGGTATGCGACGGGCCTGCGCGCGAGCGAACTGGTTGGCGCGACGCTCGGCGATATCGAGACCGACGCGCGCGGCGACCATTGGATCAAGGTCATTGGGAAAGGACGCAAGGTGGCCAAGGTCGCCTTGCCGCCCCTCGCCCGCACGGCGCTCGATCGTCACCTGGTCGAGCGCCGGCTACCGGTGACGCCCAGCCGCTGGCGCCCGGACACGCCGTTGATCGCGAGTCTCGCCGAGGACGGTGCGGCGCGCATCACCAGTGTGCGCCTCTGGAACGTGCTGCGACGGTTCTTTGCCGGAGCCGCCGATCTCGTCGACGCCGACAGTCCCGCGGTTTCGCAAAAACTGCGGCAGGCGAGTCCGCACTGGATGCGCCATACCCATGCGACCCATGCGCTCGCGCACGGTGCCGAACTGACCATCGTGCGCGACAACCTCCGTCATGCCTCGATCTCGACGACCTCGATCTACCTGCATGGCGATGACGTCAAGCGGGCGCAGCAGATCGCAGGGGCGTTCGGGAGCAAATGATTACCGGGACGGCAATGGCGAGCGATGAGATCGACGGGGCCGACGGTCATTTACCCGTCCGACTTGATCCGGCCGAAAACCACCTTCCTTTCGGTGCAGGGGATTTTCCGAGGAAGTGACGATTCGCTGGTGCCGCGATTGCGATCCCCGCAGTGGAACTTCATAATTTCTTGTAATACAGCCAAATATAGACGCATTACGGGATGGTTAAAGCCCCTGTTATCGAGCAATATCCGTTTCGGCATGCAGTAAAAGTAGCATCCGTCACGGGGCAGAATGCAAAGCGCGACGTGGCTTTGCTTCTGGTGTTCTATGGGACCGGCCTGACCCCAAACGAGATCGCGAAGCTCTTGGTGTCGGACTTTCTCCAGGCGGATGGTCAGCACTCAGTCGAGGCAACCGCGGCCCAAAATTGCCTTCAATGGGAAGCGGCGCCCGCTGCTGTGGGTCAGTCAGAAAATTCGCGCCGCAGTGGACGATTATCTGCGCTCCAGACTTGACGCACGGCACGGCGTAATCACCTCATCAGCGGCGTTTCGGGGCCTAGACCCAAACAGCCCGTTATTCTTGGCGGGAGACGGGGAGCCGTTCAGTTTTACGCCGCGAAAGACGCCGTCAGGTGCGGTTAGCTATTCGTGCGAGTCACTTACCGAAATCGTGCGGCGACTTCACCAACAGGCAGGCATCGAGCATGGCAACACGAGCGCTGCGCGTCGGACTTTCGCGGTCAGACTGCACCGCGACGGGCGCTCGCTGAAACTGATACAGCAATTGATTGGAGTTTCTAGTCTATCTGCCGTTAAACGTCTAATAGACGGTGATCCGGTCAGGCTGGCCTCGGTTATGAGTGGCGTAATTTGACGGTGAGAGCATTCGGCGCGAGTCGCGCCCCGCGTGACGGCCGGTAGCCGCAAATTGTGGGCCGTGATGATGAGAACATTTGGACGCCGAGCAGCGGTGTTGTCACTAATTGGAGCGTTGCTCTTGGTCACAGGCTGTAACACAGTGGCCGGCGTAGGGCAGGACATTTCGGGTTCGGCTCGTGCCGTTCAGCGTTCCCTCTAGCGCGCTCGACCGCTAGGAAAACATAATGATGAAGACGGGAAACGGGGCGGGACTGATCACGAGAGTTGTGATGCTCTCTGCTGCTGTTTTCATCGGCGGATGTGCTAGCACCCCTCCAACGAAGATCGGCGGGGATACCTACTATTCGTCAAAGACCAACACGGCAGGAGTCTTCGGGGACGTGAGCGCGGTGAGCGGGAAGTTGATGGTTGAGGGCAATCAGTTTTGCGCTGCGATGGATAAAGAGTTCGAACTGGTGACGCAAACAACCACCTCCAATATTCCTGGCGTTCGGTTGGGCGGGGCGTCGATCACGTTCAGATGCGTCGGGCATGCAAACGACGTTCATATGCGCCCGGACAATGGCGTCACGACAACTACGACTCAATAGACCCGTCGCCGGATGGTTGTAAAGCGATAGGAAAAGCGCACGCCTGTTGCGCGGGTCAAACAGAGGAAAACAAAAAGATCGACTGGCAATGGCGAGAAATGCTGTACTACTTCGGCAAGCACGAAGCGAAGCAATCGAGATAGTGCCGTCTGAGTTTCTGGACGGCTTCGAGCTTGCGTGGTTGATATGCACGGACTCGGTTCCGGACGCGCTCCATGAGGAGCTGGCGTGTGAGCGAGTACAGATTTACCGAGATGGGTGCGGGCGATGGATCCTCGCGCCGTTGGATGACTAGGAAAAGCGCTCGCGCTTGCGCGCGGGCCACGCAGGAAAATGGAGCCCAGCGATGAGCAACTTCGAAGACCGCTTTGACTATTTATTCGGACGCTTATCCGCACTGGAGGTCGCTGTCGCAGGCATTCTTGCTACGGCAAGTGAGGAGCAACGGGCCAAGGTCGCCGCAATCCTGGAATTGGCGAACACAGGCGGGTTGCACTCGGATGCATCTGAGCATTTTCTGACGGGATGCGAGGCAACGACAAAAAAGTGCCTCTTTTCAATTCTCAGTGGGTGGGTTGGCGGGTCAAGTACGGGCGCCAGCCCGGCGAAGCGAATACTTGACGTGCCTTGAAGAAGTAAGCTGAGAGAGGGCTGGTTGCGGCAGAATG